>NZ_JAVJQP010000190.1:0-83588 GCF_040218875.1 Coleofasciculus sp. D1-CHI-01 | reverse complement strand
TTTATTTTGCGGAGTGGGATGGGGAATTATGTTGATGAGTTGCAGCAGTTAGCCCCGTTTCAGGATTATCCGTTTGAAGAGTTTGAGACGGCGATTCAAGAGGCGATTAATTGGGGGTTGTTGTCGAACCTCTCCCCCAGCTCCTCTCGATCCCCCCAACCCCCCTTAAAAAGGGGGGCTAATGAGAGACTGTTGCGGATTCAGCCAGTTTTTCCTTATTTCTTGCGGATGAAGCTGAATCAACAGGATGCAGCGATGCGGGAAGCGTTGCGGGAGGGGTTTAAACGTCACTATTTGGGGTTGGCGGGTGGTTATCAGCAGTTGATGAAATCGAAGCAGGCGCAAGAACGACAACTGGGGATTTTCTTCTGTCAACTGGAGTATGAAAATCTCTATAATGCCCTACAACTCTGTTTAGAGAAACAGGAAACGGTGGCTATCTTTTTCTGTTTGTTTCAATACTTTGAGCTAATTAATGATATCCAGAGTAATCTCAAACTCTCAGAATTCGTCTGTCAGGCACAAGCGGCATATCCGGCATCATTACACACAGGTAGAATTGGGCTGCATATTGTCATGGCACAGGAGCGGTTAGCCTCTTGTTACCTAAACACCCAGAATTATACTCAAGCTAAAGCTGCTTATCAGCAGGTGCTGGAACTTTACCAACAGCTTACCGGGGTAGAGGAGAGACAGAAACAGCTTTACATAGCTACAACCTATCACCAGTTAGGAAATGTTGCTGTAGAGTTACGGGAGTATGAGCAGGCAAAGCTATACTATCAGCAGGCTCTGGATATTTATATTGAATTTCGCGATCGCTTCTCTCAAGCTAGCACCTATCACCAGTTTGGAAGGGTTGCCGAAGAGTTACGGGAGTATGAGCAGGCAAAGCACTACTATCAGCAGGCTCTGGATATTAAGATTGAATTTAGCGATCGCTACGAACAAGCTAGCACTTATGGACAATTAGGATTACTGGCAGAAGCCCAGGAAAACTACGCCGAAGCGAGGGTGAATTTACAGACAGCCTTAGAGATATTCCTAGAGTATCAGGATGACTATTGGGCTGGTGTGACACGAGAAATTTTAGAACGCCTCCCAGATTGAGACGGGCACGATAGTATCGTGCCCCTACCCGATCAATTATCCCTGGGTGTCGTAGGGGTACGGCATATAGCATCCGTGTCAACTTAAGGTAGAAAACCAATGCTGGCAAGGTTTTAAACCGTGTCGATCTACTCCTCAACATTTCCCCCTCATCCCCTAACCCCTTCTCCCACCGTGGGGAGAAGGGGAATCGGAGGCTCTTGCTCCCCTCTTGCTCCCCTCTCCCCTGAGAAAAAGAGGGGCTGGGGGAGAGGGGTTAATGTCAACCCAGAAGTCTGAGAAAAAGAGGGGCTGGGGGAGAGGGGTTAATATCAACCCATAAATCCGGCTAAAATAAAAGAATCCTTGCCCTCTTCAACAATAGCCAGGGCAACGGCAATCTTCACATCAGGAGACAGTACCATGTCCTATCACAATATTAGTGCCAGCCTCTCCGACACCGATATCGAAGAAATCAACACCGCCTTACAAACTATCGAACAGAAGCTACCCTTTCTGATTAACCTCAGCCCCAAAGAACGCCATGATCTCTATAAAATGGGCGATAAAAGTTTAGCCTTTGTCAACAATAGCCTCAACGCCGCCCAAACGAACTCTGGCATTCTCCCCGCCAATTTCAACACGGAGGAATTCGAGCGCGACTATCAACTGGCGTTGCGTCTTTCCGAGTTACTCATCCGACTCCAGCAACTGTCAGAAAAGGTGGATGATACCCTGATAGCGGTGGGAAGTGAAGCGATGAAAAGCAGCTTAACCGTGTATGACTACGTGAAAATGGCATCGAAAACCACACCGGGCTTAAAAAGCGTGGCGGAGCAGTTAAAGGAACGCTTTAAAGGCGTGAAAACCAAAGGGAATGGGGGTTCCTCACCGGATGAATCAAGCCCTGAGAGTGATGAGTGACGCTCTGAGCGTGGTGGGAGGACACTCCGAGCGTGGCGGATGACACTCAAAGCGTGGTGGGAGGACACTCTAAGCGTGGCGGATGACGCTCCTAGCGTGGTGGGAGGACACTCTGAGCGTGGCGGATGACGCTCTGAGCGTGGTGGGAGGACACTCTAAGCGTGGTGGGAGACACTCCGAGCGTGGTGGGGGGACGCTCTGAGCGTCGTGGGAGACACTCCGAGCGTGGTGAGGGGACGCTCTGAGCGTGGTGGTGGAGTCTCAAGGCGACAAACGTTACCCGAACAATAGCGGTTAGGACACATAGTAGAGACGTTCCGCCGGAATGTCTAGAACAACAGGAAAGGAAAGTCCGAATAGATGTGTATACAAATAGAAAGGTGCGTTACGCTTCGCTAACACACCCTACAAATAGAAAGGTGCATTACGCTAGCTTGGCGGGAGGACAAAAAAGTTGAGGCAGGACATCGATTTGGTCGATTAAAATCAAATAGCAAAGTGGAGACGTATCACAAACAATGGTCATTCGTTTGGATAACCTTGGCTACAGCTTGAAGATCATGTTCTAGGTCTGCCTCAGTATAGTGTAGATACGCTCCTTCCCGTTTCAAAAATTCATCAACGGCTAAACGAGAAGGTAAATTAAGCATTCGTCGGACTTCACCTGCAGTAAGGATACCCGATTTATAAGCTTGAGCCGCCATAATTTCTAATGAGCGCTGGGGCAAATTGTGCCATTTTGCTGTCAAACGATTACCGATATCATCAGGTATTTCAATGCTAATTTGCATATTAAATAATACTTGTCTGTCTGGTTTATTAGAATTTATATTAATTATAGTCGTTAAGGTAGGTTGGGTTTCGGCTTCGCTCAACCCAACCGATGCTTCGGAAACAGGATTGACGCACCAATACCAGATAATAGGGTAGGGGCACGATAATATCCATTGGTGTCAACTTAAGCTAAACCCCTCACCCCCAGCCCCTCTCCCAACCCCCCTCGTTCCCCCCTACCCCCCTCGTTCCCCCCTACAAGAGGGGGGAGGACAGAGGATGCTTCGCTTTTTTTGCACGGGAGAGGGGAGTAAGAAGAAAGGTATTTCTCAATGTGATGCCAGAAGCTTCTTTATTCCCCTTCTCCCTTGATGGGAGAAGGGGTTAGGGGATGAGGGTGAAAAGCTTGCCAGTCGTGCTTTTGGCGCTTAAGTTGACACCAATGGGCAATGTCGTACCCCTACAACGTTAGGCTAAGGCAAATTCTGTAAATTGACGTGCCTCTGGGGGATGAAACCCCAAAACAATATCACTCGCCGCTATGCCTAATTTTAATAATTCATTTGCCATCCCCACTTCTGTCCAATCTTCTTCAATCCAAATCTTCTCGTTTTTAATTTGAATATGAACGGTAATCCCGCGAATTATTTTTTTCTGTCTCCATCCGGTTTGAAACCAAAGGTATTGATCTCTGGTTTCATCAAAGGCGAGTAGACTTTCCTCTCCAGTACTCGGGGTTTGAGTCGCCAGGTGATGGTATTCGGTTAAAACTCTTTGAATTAAATCGCGATAGTGGTTCAGCTTATCCATTGAATAACCTCCTCAGCGTCTGTGTTGATCACAAGTAGGGCTACTTGGTTGTGTTGAATAATGAATTGAATCGCCACTTGGCAAAAGAAGTTTTCATAAATTTCCTGACTAATTGCTAAATAGACTTTATAAGTCGGATTCGTAACCGAGAGTAAGGTTCTGTATATGATGTATTGTCCCAGAGCATTTTGATCGGGTTTAATGTAGTAAATAATCCGATAGGAACCCTCAATCACTTCACGAATTTTTTCCCCTCTTGCTCCCCTCTCCCAAGCTTGGGAGAGGGGCTGGGGGTGAGGGCTGGCTTAGTATGTCAGTTGCAGGGCGCAAGCCTTGCGCCCCTACTCACCCGGTAATGACTTGGAATCGGAGGGTTCTGTATATTGACAGAAAATATTTAAGCCAATCTTGAGAATATACAATACCACCACAGTGGCGATCGCAGGATCAAGGGGTAAGCCAGCTAATCCCACCAAATACACGATTAACCCCGTCAGCAAAGGTGTACTTCCCGGATTCTTGCTATACTCCTGTACCTTAGTGCGAAAGCTATCATCGCCACACAATTCCTGACGCAACTGGTTCAGCGTCACTTCCCACAGGGATTTGTCAGCAAAATCCGGGATTGAACCATATTTCTCGTGATACAGTTCCTCAAAGGATGCCTCAATATCCCCATTATGGTCTTTGAGACGTGCGATCGCGTCTTGGGCGGGATCATCATTCGGTAATATTGCTTGATAGGAATTCAGTTGGGAGGGGGTGAGTTGAGTATTCATCGTATCCACACAGGTTCAATCAGGAACGCAACCGGAAGTCTGTCACTATAGGGAGATCATGATCTGGTATCGATTGTAGCCTGAGACATTCATGAGTGCGATCGCCTAGGGTTAGCGGTAAAATTAAACGCGATCGCATCCCTCTACGAAGAAAAGATTCTCGCCAAACGCAGTCAGGGGAAATGGGCGAAATTAGGGAGTACGTCTTAATCTCAACACGCCCTTGCTCCCCCCGCTTCCCCCGCTTCCCCCTCACCCCATCAACGCCGAGAGGGTCCCGGATTAAGAAGTTGAACTTCGCTAATCCGAATCACGTAGGGATGATACTTATCTTCTTGAAAAGAGCCAACCCAAACTTTATATTCCCCAGCTAACCACTGACCCGAAATTCCAGGATTTTTTCCGTCAGCATCATCATTACACCAACTTCCACCAGGACCCCTCACCAATAGAGTAGTATCCTCCGGGCTTTCCACTTGTAAGCTGAGGTAGTTGAAAAAAGACGTTAACTCTAGGATATGATCAGGCTGTTCATCAATAAATCCGATACAAGAACCAGTTGGTGTTTCTCTACGACCCGAAACATCTGGCGTTGAAACGGAACCGCCACTGATCCCCCGAATAATCAACGGATCAGGTGAAAATCGTCGCCCCAGTTTTACGTTCTCAAATATGGGTTGCGGTGTGGCGGATTGAGCGTCAACGGCGGGAGTCATCAATAGTCCACTGGCAAATGTGGCTGTAGCAAGTGCTGTTCCCCAGCGCCAGAGTCTCAAGACACTTATCGGGGAGTCGGAGAGTAAGGAGAAAGGTGACATAGTGGTTAGGCGAGAAGGGTGTCTTTTATTCATAACTGAGCGATTCCATCTTTGGGGAATCTCTGGGATTGTGTTTTTGGCTTTGGCACGAGGTTGTACAGTTGGCAAAATGATCAGAGGCGTATTCTTATTGAATATTAACAGCTCGATCTGGTTAGTATGGACGCGAATGTTGCGAATTGTGTTCCGCTATTAATTATCAGGAAATGGCTATAATACATAAATAATCGGCTATCCTATATTTAGACTGTCTACGAATTGTCTGAGCCGTTTTTGGGTAAAATACCAGAGGAACCCCCTTTTGCCATGGCGATTGAAATCGCTGCTACACTAATGTATGCGAAGCCTTCCTGAAGAGTAGTTCGCAAGGTAAGGACTGGGTTATAAGGGGAGTAGTTAACCCGAATTTGGGATGACAGCTTACGGCTGAAGTTGTGATAGTTCCTGTTGGATTTGCGCGATCGCACGTTCTAATTGTTCAACTCGCTCTGGGTTGACAGAAGCGGCGGTGCTATCAGGCTGGGGAAGCTGATCGATGGTCTTTTTGAGAGCTACGATAATCCCGGCTAACGTCTCAATCTGTTCTAATTCGGGACGCTGCCTGAATTTTTGATTCAATTCATCAAGTTTTGATTGTAGGGGGGCTAGAGAACCTCGTAATGCCTTTTGCTTCTCATTAATTGCCTCAACGGTAGAGACAATAGCAGACAGTTCCTCTCTAGAAATCAGATTAGAGTCAGGTTGCTTAAGTTGAGCAACTTCTGTACGTAAAGCTTGGATATCTCGGCTTAAATTGTCAATTTGAGTGCGATCGTTGATCTTGCGCCGAAGCTGTTGGACAACACGACGGCGGTTAATTAGATTCAGTAACAGGGAAATCGCTAAAGGCGCTAATCCATAAATTATCTGTTCAGATATAACTGCTACTATTGCACCCACAAATGAGGCGGCAATAGCAACAGATTCAGCGATAAAAAGCCAGTTCCGTTTGTCATTTGTCATTGGTCATTGGTCATTCGTCATTTGTCAGGGTGTTATAGGGAACGGGGAACGGGAATGAATACAGCCATTCGGTAATAGTCAGGGCGGGTTTAGTTAAATTTATGATTAGTTCAAAAACGGTAGTAGTGAAACCCGCCCCTACACAAACCTGAAGACGTGCCATGGCACATCCCTACAAATCTTATAACTGTTGCCAAAGCTTAACTGTACCATCCCGATTCCCTCCAGCTAACCACTGACCATCTGGGCTTAGAGCCACTGATACCACAGAACCAGCATCGTTATTGTCCAAGACAAGCAACGGTTCATCGATGCCTAGCCACCAGATCTTAATCGTACCGTCTGCATGAGCCGCGATCGCACTTTGCCCGTTATCGCTAAAAATAATCGACATGGCGGGTGCAGAGGAACATTGCCAACGTTCTATCTGTTCAGCACTATCGAGTTGCCATACCTTGAGAGTACCATCGGTACAGGCAGCAGCTAACCGACGCCCATCGGGACTTAAGGCAAGAGAGTTGATCGAACTCAGATTGTCGGTGAGACTGAATTCTAGATCAAACGGCTGAACATGCCATAAATCAATAATGCCATCTCCGCCGCCACTGACAAGAGTTTTGCCATCTGGACTTAAGGCGAGAGCAGATAATCGTCCGGCGTCTTGAACTAAATCCTGCACAAATTTTCCCTGATCCAATTGCCATAGCTTAATGGTTTGATCAAAGCTACCACTGATCAGAGTTTGGTTATCTGGCATAATCACCAGCGATCGCACGGAACCGTTATGACCTGTCAACGTATGGCATAATTCTCCAGTCTCTAGTTTCCATACCTTAATCGTCTGATCAAATCCCCCACTCGCCAGCCATTTACCATCAGGGCTTAAGCTAAGACAGAGGACTCCCTGTTGATGATCACTAAATGTATGAATCAGATCACCCGTCTCTAAGTGCCACAGCTTCACGGTTTTGTCTAAACTACCACTAACCAGGATTTGACCATCAGCGCTCATTGCCAACGCGCTAACCCAATCCTGATGTCCTTTCAGGGTTAATCTAAAGTTCCAATTGGGTAGGATTGGTTCAGGGACAAAATCACTCGGATACGCTCTCCTATCTTCTTCCCAGACGTAGCATGCTACGTCTCTACAGACATCCCCAGCTTCCCCAGCTTCCCCAGCTCCCCCAGCTTCCTCAGCTCTCCTAACAGGGGAAACTGATTCGGAAGCAACAGGAAATAAGGAGGGTTCACCCCCCGCCTCTGTCTGCCAATGGATTGGTTGTTCGGGATCAGCCGCAATCGGAATTTGGTAGTGTAGTTTATCAAGATCGGCAGTAATTTGTGCGATCGCGGCTTCTAATTGCTCGATGTGGTTAGGCAATGAGGCACTATTGAGATAATCCACAACATTCCGCAGTGATTGTTCCACGCTAACAATTCGAGCTTGAAGTTGGGCAATTTTGATCGCCCCTAATTCCGAAGCGGGATTCTCAATTTGAGCCAGATAGTCAGGGAGTTTTGCTTGTAGAGAGGCTAGTGCTTGCTTAAGTTGCTGTTGGTATAACGATTGACTCTCTTGGGACAGTTGTCGATGCAATTGCGCCATGGCTCCCGTTAACCGATATCGGCTTTGTTGCTCGAACCGGAGGCGATTGATCAGATTCAGCAACAGGGCAATTGACAACGGAACTGCCCCATAGATAATTTGACCAGACGCCGCCGCTACAGCCCAGCCAATGATTGAGACAACAACAAAGATACACTCGGCAATTTTCAGACGGTGAGTTAGCATTCCCTGTTCATGTCATAAGGATTTATCTATATCTTTTGAACTATGAATTACGAAAAAACATAAGACGTAAGACGAATGACTAATAATTAAAGACCAAGAACCATCCTGGCTATATTAAAATAAATCAACACACCCAACACATCAACCGCCGTGGTAATAAACGGGGCTGACATCAAAGCCGGATCTAATCCCAGGGAACGGAACAGAAACGGTAACGCCGAACCCGCCACCGATGCCAGAATCGCGATCGCGACTAAACTGATACCCACAGCAACGGCAACAAAGATATCATCTCTGAGCAAATATGCCCAAACCGTTGCCACTGATCCTAAAATGGTTCCCAGTAGCGCTCCTGCCATCGCTTCCCGCCCGATCACTTGCAATGAACCCATATCTCGAATTTCGTCAGTGTTTAAACCACGAATCACCACCGTTGACGATTGAGCGCCCACATTTCCCCCTGTACCCGTTAACAGAGGAATAAATGCCGCCAGCGCCACAACTCTCTGTAAGATGTCTGCTTGAGAGTTAATGATGGTGGCAGTCACACTGTTTGTCAGTAACAACACAAATAACCAAACCACTCGTTTGCGGGCAACAGTAATTAAGTTGGTTTGAAAGTAATTATCGCGCCCGGATTGTACCCCACCCCCCAAGGCATAGATATCTTCAGTGGTTTCTTTCTCTAAAATATCGATCACATCATCAACGGTGACAATCCCCACCAAACGATGTTCTCGATCAACCACAGGCACAGCCAGAAAGTCGTAGCGTTGGATTAACCGCGCCACGTCTTCTTGATCTGTATCCGTGTGAACACAAACAGCATCGCGAGTCATCACTGCACCTAGAGTTTGCTCCGGTGGAGACACGACTAAATCCCGCAATGAGACGATTCCACTTAGATGTCGCTCTGCATCGGTGACATAAACGTAATAAATCGTCTCCGTGGTACTGGCTAAACTACGAATCCGTTCCAGGGTTTCGCCCAAGGTTAAGCTTTCTTTCAGGGAAATATACTCCGGAGTCATGATTCGCCCTGCGGTATCGGCTTCATAACCGAGGAGTTGGGCAGTGGCTTGGCGTTCCTGGGGACTCAGTTGAGCCAGCAAACGGCGGACTACTTTGGCGGGCAATTCATCAAATAATCGCACTCGATCATCGGGAGACATTTTGTCCACGATGTCAAGTACCTCTTGGCGTTTAAATTCCTCGATCAGCGATTGTTGGACGCTAGAGTCAAGGTACTCGTAAACTTCGATCGCCTCAGCTTTCGAGAGTAAGCGGAAGGCGATAACCTGTAGGGCGTCGGGCAATCCTTCGATCGCGTCGGCGATGTCCACCGGTTGTACAGGAACTAATACCTGTTTAGCACCCTGAAAATTTTCTTGTTCCAACAGCATTTGCAGTTGAGTCCGAACTAACTCTCGCAATTCACTGCGCGATCCCGTCTGGAGGGGAATTTGGTTTTCGCTTAATTCAGACATAATCAGCCTGGATAGTTCTATACTGTTCTAGAGCCGGATTGCAAGATTGACGAATCACCTCAGCTAGCGCTCACTGCCGATGTCCGACGAAGATGTCGATCACGGATTCTTAAGTCTTCAGTTTAACTTCAAGTGGTCTCTAGGTGTTTACTGAGGGATGAAGAATGCGCGGCAAACTGCCCTCTAAAACTAAACGCGATCGCGACGAAATCAGATATGAAGATTAAAACAAACTTTCTGTTTATGATGAAGTAAGTAGTCGGACATACTTAGTCCGCCTTTTTAGTGGTGGAAACTCACTGATGTTTTGAATGGGTCGAGAGTTCTCTTTCTTAACATCTTCCCCAACTAAACTCTCTTGGCTATCGTGAAGGACTTCTCGCCAAATTTGATAGCTATTTATTCAGCCTACCCCTTTGGGTAGAACTAATATACCGTGAGACAGAGACGAAAACACCTAACTGCTGATACCTATCCAAAACCTCCTTTGATGAACTAGGATCAAATTTTTTCTGTCATATCCTTCCCCTAAGGAGAACCATGTCCGTCGAGCAGCCATCTAACTCTCACCTACAGGTAAACTCTTCTCACCCAACCCATATTACCGCATTAGAACAGGAACTCATTGAACTGCGACGCCAAGTCTCCCGACAGACATTACTCAACCAAATTGTGCAAGCGATGCGCGGTACACTGGTGTTGGAAGATATTCTCCAAACTACGGTCGATCAGCTCCATGAAACACTTAATGTCAGTCGCTGTTTGATTTTTCGACCGGATGGTGAGTCGCAAATGACGGCACATCACGTTTCGGAAGCGACCGCCCAACGGGAGAGTATTTTGGGGGTCTACTGTGATTTTTATCGGTATCACCACCAGGAATTGAGCCAGGGTGAGCCTGTGGTTGTCCCGCAAATTACTCCCAATTTTCCCGATGTGTTAATCGAGGCGGCGCAGGATTGTGAAATTTGCGCTATTTTGATTGTGCCGTTGCTTGACCAAAATTCCTATATTGGCGGAATTAGTCTACACCAGTGTGATCAGGCACGGGAATGGAAGCGAGAGGATATTGAGTTTGTCCAAGCCATTGCCGATCATTGTGCGATCGCGATTCATCAAGCCCGATTATATGCTAAGTTACAACGTGAATTGAGAGAACGTCACCAGGTAGAAGAAGCACTTAGGCAAAGTGAAACCCGCTTTCGCACGGTGCTGAAACATGCACCCTTGGTGGTGTTTAATCAAGATCAGGAGTTACGCTACACTTGGGCTTACAATGTGGTTCCTGATGATGACGTGGATGCTATATTGGGAAAAAGCGACAGCGAACTCCTAGCCCCCCAAGAAGCACAACCGTTAATATCCATCAAGCAGCGTGTATTGACCAGTGGGATAGGAATGCGAGAGGAAGTCTCTCTCACCATTAATGGTGAACTTCGATACTACGATTTGACCGTCGAACCCTTACGCAACTCAATCGGAGATGTAGAGGGAATTACCTGCGCGGCAATGGATATTAGCGATCGCAAATACATCGAGAATCAGCTTAAGATTTCCTTACAGCAAAAGGAAGTACTGTTCCAAGAAATTCACCATCGGGTCAAAAATAACCTACAACTTGTCTCTAGCCTGCTTGATCTCCAATCACAGCAAATTGATGACCCTGAGATTTTTGCCCTCTTCCAAGCCAGCCAGAACCGAATTAAATCAATGGCTCTTATCCATGAGGAACTCTATCAATTTGATCACTTGCAGCGGATTAACTTTCTCAATTATATTGAAAATCTCACCTATCATTTGATTCAAACCTATGCTATTCATCCCGAATCTATTCGTCTACACCTTAATATCGACCAAGATTTAAGCTTGGATCTCTCAACCGCAATTTATTGTGGATTAATTCTTAACGAACTAATCTCTAATGCTTTAAAACATGCCTTTAAAGCAAACAATTACAAAGGTCATATATGGATTGAAATTTATTCAAAGAAAAAAGAGAACCCAAAAAATAAATTGATCGTGGGCAATAACAAGCCAACACCAATTGAATTGATCGACTTTAATTCACCAAAAACCTTGGGATTGCAATTAGTCCGCGCTTTAGTGGCACAGCTTAATGGCAAGCTGGAAATAAAGAAAGCTAATAATACAGTCTTTGAAATTGAATTTTAATCAGAAAATAGTTAGGGTTGCACCATAAAAAATATTCACAAATACTTAGACGCCCTATACCCCTACCCTCCTTTTTAACTATCCTCCTTGATTGCAAATCTCAAAAGCGTACTCTTGAGTTTCTTGCAGCTCTTGCAATACCGATGTATCAACCGTCTGAATATCTGACTGACTTGACCTAGCTAATTTATTCTCAACTTGCTCAAACTGCTGCTGGGCTTCCGCAACAGCTAATTCTGCCTCACTACAAGTCTGCGTGGCTAATGCATCGAATTGATTATTACATCCAGAGCCGAAAAAAACTAGCAATAATAATCCAGCACTGAACTGAATTTTTTTTGCCGGAATCAGGGGATAAAATTCCATACCCAGAGAATTAAATTCACTAGAGCTACATTACTAAATACTCAGATTTATCCAGCTTTCAGGACTATTACTCGGTTTTTGGTATTCCGATTATTGAAAAATGTTAAATAATGGGAGTAAGTTGTTCCTGAATATTCAGAATCCAGGTATTACCTTTTGTATCCAAGGGGTGTGGAGTTAATGGAGATTTGTCTTATGTCTTATGTCTTATGTCTTATGTCTTATGTCTTATGTCTTATGTCTTATGTCTTATGTCTTATGTCTTATGTTAGGGAATCGGGAACAGGGTGATAGGCTATAGAAATTTCGTCTCCCATCTTCCCCAGCTCCCTCAGCTCCCTCAGCTCCCTCAGCTTCCTCATCTCCCTCAGCTTCCTCAGCTCCCCCAGCTCCCCCAGCTTCCCCAGCTTCCCCAGCTTCCCCAGCTTCCCCAGCTTCCTCATCTCCCACTAGAGCCGTTGAAGATTATTCTGTAACTGTCGTTCTTGTCGCTGAAGTTGCTCGACCAATTCAATTTCTCGCAAACTACCGGGTTTAATATCCGTCGTTTCCCGGAGTTTTTGGGCAAGTTGGTAACAAAATTGACATCGTTCTAAAATCTGGAGAATCGAAGGGGCAAACTTGGCAAATAAGACTTCATCATCTCGGGTAAAACCACGAGGATCAATCTTCTTGACTAGATCATCTTCCGGTTGGTAGTTGGACTTTAATTTATTGATTAACTGCACCACCGCTACAAGATCTTGTTTGTTGTTTAGTAGGGGCCAAGCCAAAATGGTATAGGTGCGGTATCCGGTACGGCGATCCGTCTTCTGCGCCATCTCGGAGCGCGGATCATCATAAACATCAAAGGGAATGTTAATCACTTTTAAGGAAAAGGCGGCGAGACTAGCAATTCCTTTGTTAGCAGGAATATCGATTAACAGACTACCACCGTCTCCATCCTCAGCAATCAGTGAACCCAATTCTTGTCGTTCTCGATCCAATAAAAAAATACTGGTGCGATCCGCACGCAGCAAATTTCCGACTTTGCGGGTGAGGCGACCCAATAGTTGACAGAGTGTTCTCACCAGTGTTTGTAATGCTTGGTCAACAGCACTCACCCCATGGCTGTAGGAGTAAGCCAACAACTCACCCACTTCAATCGGTGAGTCAAAAACTAGATTCTGCTGGCTATCTAAACCAGCCACATCCTGCCAGTCCAATTCTAAGACCTGGCAAAGTTCGACAAAGTTTAGCCCTTTAACGGGTTGTCCCTTGAGAAAATGATTTAGGGTGTCTAACGATAGTCCCAGGGCTTCCGCTAATTCGCGATCGCGCCCCTGACTCTTATTGCGCCAAGCTTGTTTGACTTTGAGAATAGACTGGGGATGCACACTAAATGACCGAATCATTGTTCTTCGTGGCATTCCTCTCCCGTTCGATCCAAGATTATCATCGGAAAATAATGCCACGCCTCCATGTAGGTTTACAAATAGGTGACATAACGAAGTAAGCGACTGTGTTTATCGGTTACTTCGATTTAACCAGATAAGCTGACTGGTACCCATCTGAACGGTTGGTCTGATCCTAGGTTAAAACGCTGTCTGTTCTTTTTACTACGATTTGTGTAAAATCTTTACGCTTCCAGCAAGGGAGTATGTCAAGGAAAGCCCATGACTTGCCCCACTCTTGAACAGCAACGCTGAAGTTATCGCAGTAGACACATCGATTAGGACTTTCCGAACTGTGGTAGAGACGTTGCATGCAACGTCTCTACCATAAGATGCGTCCTAACCGCTATGGCGATTGCTATAATGGCTACGCATACAAATTTTTTGCTATAATTCTGTAGTATTGGATACAAAAAAACAATACAAAAAAAGACGCTGCTGTTTATTCAGTCCATTCAGCAACGCCCCAGCATTGAGTTTTCTAATCCTATCTATACAAATGGTAGCTAACTGAGCAGAAACGGTTTGCAGTTCGTGTTCCACCCGTTTAACTGTCACACCCGATTGGGCAGAAAAAATAACGTATGAGCCAGTTTCTGTAACTTATTAAACAAAAAACGCTGCTGTTATTCAGTCCATCCAGCAACGCCTTAGTAATTGAGTTTTCTAATCCTGGATACATCCTAACCAAATCAAGCCGAACTGTTTTCGATCCGCATTCCACCCCTGGAAGTGTCACATTAGCTAATTCTGGATAACGGAAAATAGGTTATAAAGTTAGCTTATTGTCCCATCACTCCCCGCTTCAATTACCCCTTCGGCTTGCAGAGCGATCGCTCTCAATTTCTCCAGTATCTCAGGTTTAGCCGATTGCCACAGCGATCGCTGATGCGCCTCCAATAACCGTTCTGCCATATCCCGCATCGCCCAGGGATTCTTTTGCTGGATAAACTCTTGTACCTTTTCATCCAACAGATAAGCCTCCGTCACCCCTTGATACATATAATCTGCCACACAATTGGCTGTCGCATCATAGGCAAACAAATAATCCACCGTCGCCGCCATTTCAAACGCCCCTTTATATCCGTGGCGCATTACCCCTTCAATCCATTTGGGATTCACCACACGGGAACGGTAAACCCGGGCAATTTCCTCCTGTAGCCGTCGCACCTTGGGATTTTCCGGAATCGAATTATCACCAAAATAGGTTTGCGGATTCTTACCTGTCAGCGCCCGCACCGAAGCGGTTAATCCCCCTTGAAACTGATAATAATCATCAGAATCGAGTAAATCATGCTCTCGATTATCCTGATTATGTAACACAACTTGCAATTGTTTCAGCCGTTGTGCAAAGGCTTCCGGCGCAGCAACCCCTTCCTGATTTGGGGAAGATGTACCACAGTAGGCATAACTACTCCAATTCATATACGCCCGCGCCAAATCCTGTTCATCACGCCAGTTTTGCGCCTCAATCAATCCCTGTAACCCCGCGCCATACGCCCCCGGTTTCGAGCCAAATATCCGATAGTGCGATCGCATCTGTGCTTCTTGTTCACTCAATCCCGCTTCACACCAGAACTCTGTCTCCTGTTTTACCTGCGCCGCCAAGGGATTGTCTTCCGGGGATTCATTCAAGGCGGCAACAGCAACCACGGCACTGTAAAATAGATCAATTAAATTGGGAAACGCATCGCGAAAAAAGCCCGATATCCGCAGCGTCACATCCACACGCGGACGCCCTAACACCGACAGGGGAAGAATTTCAAAATCCACCACCCGACGTGACGGGCGATCCCAAATTGGTTGCACCCCCAACAACGCCAGCGCTTGCGCCATATCATCGCCCCCGGTTCTCATGGCTGAGGTTCCCCATACGGATAATGCCAGTGTTTTGGGATACTCCCCATTATCCTGGGTATAGCGTTCAATCACCGCTTCCGCCGCCTTTCGTCCCACATCCCACGCCGTTTCGGTAGGAATCGCCCGGATATCAACGGAGTAAAAATTGCGACCTGTGGGTAATACCTCCGGGCGTCCCCTCGTCGGCGCACCCGCCGCCCCACTCTCGACATAGCGCCCATCTAATCCCTGCAATAAATGAGTGATTTCTTGGCAGGTTTGGGTTAAGGCGGGTAAAAGGCGATCGCGAATCCAGTCTAATTCCTGCTGCGTTCGTTGTCCGATTCGGGAATTAAGTTTTGAATATGTAGGGGCGGGTTTAGGAACATTCTTGTCGCTATTGGTTGTAACGTTTGTACAAAACCCGCCCTGACTAAGTGTTGACTTTCCTTCTACCTTTGATATCAGGGATTCCACCAATTGAGACGCCTGGGCTTCCAATTGCGCGATCGCGTCTCTCTTATTGTCACCTTCTGGAGTCAGGGGATCAACATCCCATCCCCAATCTTGCGCGATCGCACGAGTTAACCCCAAGCGCCCTCTCCCCGGATGACGGGCAATTGCCACAGTTAAGTCTCGCAATAGTCGTCCCTGGGGACACTGTCCCAAAATATGCAACCCATCTCGAATTTGAGCTTCTTTTAATTCACACAGGTAGCTATCGATTTGAGTTAAAAGATTCGCTTTTCCTGCTTCCCCTAGAAGGGCGGGTTTAGTCAAGCTATCCGACATCGACATAATGTTATCGGTAAAACCCGCCCCTACCGTTTCTGTGTTCAAGACGCGCCATGGCACGTCTCTACAGGTTTCCCCATCCTCAAATCCCAAATCTTGGTGCAGGTTTTCTTGGATAACCAGTTGAGTAATGCGATCGCGGATCATCGGTAAGCGAGAGGGATCTAAGCTTTGCGCTTCGTAATATTCATCCACTAACCCTTCAAGCTGTTGCAGGGAACCATAGAGTTCAGCGCGAGTCATCGGTGGCGTCAGGTGGTCAATAATCACAGCCTGCGATCGCCGTTTCGCTTGAGACCCTTCCCCTGGATCATTGACAATGAAGGGGTATAAATGGGGCATTGTCCCTAAGGCGACTTCGGGATAACACGTTTCAGAGAGTGCCAAACTTTTCCCTGGTAACCATTCCAAATTTCCATGTTTACCCAGATGTACAACAGCCTGCGCCCCAAATTTCTGTCGTAGCCAATAATAAAAGGCTAAATAAGCTGGCGTTGGTTCTAAATCCGGCGCGTGATAATTTAATCCTGGGTCACTATCATAACCCCGCGACGGTTGAATCCCGACAAAAATATTACCCAGTTGGATTCCCGCAATGGGAATTGTTGATTGTTGATTGTTGATTGTTGATTGTGTAGAGGCGGGTTTAGGAACTTTCTTGTCGCTATTAATAATAACATTTGTACAAAACCCGCCCTGACTGAATATTGACCCTTCACTTTCTTTATCCCAACGGTTACAGATGCCTTGTTGTACCGCTAAAGGTAATGTATCAAAATAATCGCGATACTCTTGCTCAGATAACCACTGTTGTAGAGGACGTAATTCCCATCCTTCGGGATCATTTGTTACCCCCCTGGTTAAGCGCTGAATGAGTTCATCCCCTGTTTCTGGAATATTGTTGATCTGGTATCCCGCCGCTTGCAACGCCTTGAGAAGTTCCACACAGCTTGCAGGCGTATCAAGCCCCACACCATTGGCGAGGCGTCCATCTCGGTTAGGATAATTAGCTAAGATTAGGGCAATACGCCGTTCTGCTGGCGAAGTTTGGCGTAATTTTACCCAATTCGCCGCTAACTGAGTGACAAAATTAATGCGATCGCGCACCGATTCATACACCACGACATCTGTTTCCAGCATCGGATTCCAGGTTTGCACCGCCTTGAACGAAACTGCACGAGTAATAATGCGTCCATCCACTTCTGGCAAGGCGACATTCATTGCCGTATCTCTAGGAGTCAATCCCTGAAACTGTTCCTGCCATTGTTCCTTTGTCCCACCACTAAAAATGACTTGCAGTACAGGTACATCCAAACGTTGCCATAACTCCAACCCAGGTAGTTCATTATCTGTTAATTTAGCAACAGAGAAACTTGTCGTATTTAGTAAAACCTCAATTTCCGCACCATCTTTTGGTTGGAAATAGGATACTACCTCCGCTTGTACCTCCGGATCACGTAACGACGAGACAAAGATTGGCACAGGATGCAACTGTTGTTCAACTAACCCTTGACAAAGTGCATCAATGGGTGATGTATTTCCCGCCAAATAATGAGCGCGATAAAACAGAATCCCCACTTTAGAGTTCGTAGTCAGCGCTTTAGCGCTTCCGTCTCCCCAAGCATAAATTCCCACACGCGGCACCGGTTTAGGAGGTAGAGGCTCATAGCTTCCTCCCAAACACAAATCGGCTACAAATTTCAGGGCGTTGGCACAATTCTCCACACCCCCTTCGATAAAATAGCGCCATAGCTGGTGAACGGCGGTTAGGGGAATGGTAGAATGACTAACTAAATTGGGATCAGGACGATCATCTCCTGGCAATAGGATTAAATTTGCCCCTGTTTGTTCTACAGTTGTCTGCACCACTTCCAATCCATAAGACCAGTAGGCAGATCCACCCAAAAGCCGGATAATAATAACGTCTGCCTGATTTAACACCTGTTCGGTGTAGGTGTCAATGGTTAATTCCTGCTGCAATTGGAGGAGATTAACGGCTCGAATCGCCGGGAAATCTTGGGGTAAATGAGCCATTGACGCCGCCAAGGTTTGAATATCGGTGTCGGCGGCTGTGATCAAAACGATTGGTGCAGGTGTCTGTTCAATAAAAATGACCCCTTCAGCTTGGGGATTCCATCCTCCCGGTGTTGCAGCAATCCGATGCATAATATTTTCAAAGATATTTTGCTAGTTTAATCGTATTCATTGGGTTGAGTTATTTATTGTATAATAACACCTAATTTTTTTGTTGCAAAAACCCAGTTTTCTTGAAGAATATTCAAGGTTCATGAAGTATCCTAAATAAGCCTTTAGCCGTAAAGATAAATGTAATTTTTGATTAGTTGAGGGGGAAGTTATGAAAACTGTTCCCTGTTCCCTGTTCCCTGTTCCCTGTTCCCTCCCCCCTACAGTAGGTAAGCGATCGCAAAGAGATGTAAACATGATACCTGCCAACAAAAGCGTATCCCCTTTACAAAAGGATACAATAATGGATAAAGTATAAACTCCTAAAAATTTTAAGAAAGATCTTATAAATAAAGCACTATATCTTGGATAGCATCGAATAGAGGCTCAGCTTACACCGAATCAGGGGTGAAGCATTGTCACTTGCTAAAAAAAGACCAAACTCATGGTGATATTGGGAAATCCAAGGTTTAGCCGAACGTTGTCATTGTCAATGTTCGAGCGGCTGCAAGAGGTATTGCAGCAGATGCAGATAAAAATTGGTAGGGAAGCTGTACTCTTGCGATCGCAAGACTTGCCCAGTGTATCTGTGGGTCTAGATCAACAGGGGCAACGATTTACGCTGCTGGTATCTCCAGGGTTCCGCGCCTTGCTAATCGCGACTCCGATTGAGTCACAGGGAGAAGCGGAGGCAAATTCCCATTCCAGCCTGTATCAGGTTGGGTTAACCTTTGAATCAGACGCGATCGCAGATTTTCTCGACGATCAACTCACTCAACGGTTTACCAGCCACTCCCAGATTCTACATATTTTCAAGCTTGCCCAAACCTATCCACAAGCGAACCAAGCAAGCATCCAGAGTGAATTTACGCTGTTGTTGATGGACATACTCACCGCTAATCCCATCAGCAATGAACCCATCCATCCTTACTGTGAGGTTGGTCAACCCATTGAAGCAGCGCTACGCCAACAGGTTGAACAGGAACGGCTGGTTCACCAGGTTACCACTCACATCCGTCAAAGTCTAGAATTACCCGTTATCCTCTCCACGGCTGTCGATGAGGTGCGCCATTTTTTGAACGTTGATCGATTACTAATCTATCAATTTGACGGCGATTTGGCTAAGCTTGGGGATGAGGGCGATAAAATTGAGGTTGACAATTCCACAGATGTCACCGATGAATTCAAGAACGCCAAGTTTCTAACTTCACCGCCTCCCTCACAACAGGATGAGGGTTGTGTCACTTATGAAGCCCGCCGTTCTAATGAAATTCGTTCAGTTCTCAATTGGCGAGAGGAAAAGGACTGCGCCCTCCATATTCCTAACTGTCGCACCAAATATCACCAAGGATTTACGGGGGCGATTGATGATATTGAAGTCGCCTACAGCGATTCTCCCTGTTTACTCCAACTGCTGCGACAAACCCAAGTCAAAGCTAAGTTAGTCGCACCGATTATCGTTCAAAATCGCCTCTGGGGATTACTAATTGCCCACCAATGTTTTGCACCCCGACACTGGCAAGAAAGTGAAAAACTGTTTCTCAAGCAAATTGCCGAACACCTGGCAGTTGCCATTTACCAGGCACAATTGTATGCCCAACTGCACCAGCAAAAAAGTAGCCTAGAACAGCGGGTGATTGAGCGCACCCAGGAACTTCGGGATGCACTGCAAGCGACACAAGCCGCTAACCATGCCAAAAGTGAATTTCTGGCGGCGATGAGTCATGAGTTGCGGACGCCCCTGACTTGTGTGATTGGATTATCGGCAACATTATTACGTTGGTCATTGGGGGAGGGCGGTAGCAAAACTGTATCCATTGAGAAACAACGGCGTTACTTACAAACCATCCAAGAGAATGGGGAACACTTACTGGCACTAATTAACGATATTCTTGATTTTTCCCAATTAGAAGCGGGAAAAGCCGTTTTAAATATCAATGAATTTTCCCTGCGATATCTTGCCCAGCAAACCTTACGATCCTTAAAAGAAAAAGCCAGCAGTGGTCAAGTCGAATTAATCCTCGATTGGCAAGTCCCTACCCCCAAGGATCGCTTTCAGGCTGATCCACGCCGACTCCGGCAAATTCTGTTTAACTTATTGGGAAATGCGATAAAATTTACCCCGGCGGGTGGTCAGGTCACTTTAAGGGGTTGGCGAGAACAGAATCGAGCAGTATTTCAAATCGAAGACACGGGGATTGGCATTCCCCAAGAACAAATTCCCCTAATGTTTCAAAAGTTTCAGCAGTTAGAGAAAACCTATCAGCGTACCTACGAAGGTACAGGTTTAGGGCTAGCCCTGACTCAACAATTGGTCGAACTCCATGGCGGTACGATTGACGTTGAATCCACTGTGGGAAAAGGGTCTATCTTTACCGTTTGCGTACCCATCCAATCAGTTGTTCCAGGAGGAACCAAATCACCCGCCCCATCGGGAAAGGGATCTTCGGTGCCAGAGAGTATCGTTTTAATCGAAAATAATGAAGCGAGTGCGACAGCCATCTGTGAAATTCTCACGGCGGCGGGTTATCATCTAGTTTGGCTGATCGAAAGTTCGACCGCTGTGAGGCAAATTGAACTGCTGCAACCCCATGCCGTGATTGTGGATTGGCAGTTATCGGCAAGGGACGGATATGAGATCAGCTATTATCTCCACCATAAGACGACAACAGCACACATTAAAGTGTTGGCTTTGCTCACATCCTCACTCTCAGCCGATGAACAGCACGATCTCAACGCCCTCGTTGACGATTACTTACCCAAACCCATAGAACCTGCCCAACTTCTGCACAAAGTTGCCACATTGATGGCAACATGAAACTTGGTCTTATGTCCTTGGTCATTTATACTTGGTTGTTGACTTAATCAATAAGGAGTGTAAGCATGAGCGAATTTCTAGATTTCCTCAAACATAAGTATGCGTATGTCGCGATCGGGGAATTTAAGCCCGGTAAGTTTGAAGAAGCCCAACAGCTTTACGAAGAAGCCATCTCGACCTACACTCACGGATTTCAAGGGGCATATATGCTGCGAGAACCGGGAACGGATAAAGGGATTGCCGTTATCTTTTGGGATCATATCGAAGACATGGATGAAAATCAAAATGAGGCTTACCAACAGATTTTGGAGAAGATGTCTCATTTATTTGTCAAGCCACCCACAACCACATTTTATGAAGTGTCTAGTCAAATACCGCCTTCTGTGAAAACAGCAGAATAATCATGCTGCAACGAATCATTCTCAACGGCTTCAAGTCTATTAAAAAGATGGATCTGGAGTTGCGCCCCTTAAATGTCTTGATTGGAGCCAACGGAGCAGGTAAGAGTAACCTCGTTTCGTTTTTTAAGCTGCTGAATGAGATGATGGCTGGACGACTGCAACAGTACATTGCTATGTCGGGACGCGCTCAATCTCTGTTGCACTTTGGACCCAAGATCACACCGCAAATAGAGGCGCAACTAGAGTTTGAGGTTGAGAATGGAATGGATACCTATACCCTGCGTTTATTCCATGCCGCAGGGGATACGTTTTTTTTTGCTGAAGAAACCTTGAACTTCTTGCAAACGGGTTACTCATCTCCAAGAACCGACTCATTAGGTGCAGGACATCAGGAAACAAAAATCAGCGAAGCAGCAGACGAAGGTACGCAGACAGCCAAAACACTCAGATTCTTGCTCAACCGCTGCCGTGTGTATCACTTTCACGATACATCGTCTACGGCGGGGGTTCGTCAATCCTGTTATGTTGGCGATAACCGATGGCTGATGCCGGATGCCAGAAATTTAGCCGCATTACTCCTCAGATTCCGCCAAGAAAATGGTGGTTCGGCTTATCAGCGTATTGTCAAAACCATCCGTTTAATTGCCCCATTTTTTGATGATTTTGTGCTTGAACCAGATGCCTCTAATCGCGTCATTTTAAACTGGAAAGAAAAGGAATCAGATCAGGTATTTGGACCCCATCAGTTTTCTGATGGGACGTTGCGAGCAATATGCCTTACCACATTGCTCTTACAACCAGAAGATGAATTACCGGAACTGATTATTGTTGATGAACCGGAACTCGGTCTTCATCCCTATGCTCTCAATGTTGTAGCGGCGATGTTTGGCAAGGCTTCGTATAACACACAAATTATCATCAGCACCCAATCTAGTTCTTTTTTGGATAACTTTGATCCTGAAGATGTCATTGCGGTAGATCGACAGGGTAAAGAGTCATACTTTAAACGGTTAGATGCCACAGCATTAGCAGATTGGCTTGATGAATATAGTTTAGGAGAAGTTTGGGAGAAAAATGTCATTGGTGGAGGACCCCATTAATGGTACGTCTCTACTTATTTGCTGAGGGGCAAACTGAGCAGACATTTGCCGATAACATCCTCAAACAACACCTGGCTAACTATGGTGTTTTTCTGGACAAAATTGTGCTTATTGCCCACGCTCGGAAAAAGGGTAAAGTACATCGCGGTGGTGGTAGGCAGTATCAACCGATGAAGGATGACATCCAGCGTTTTCTCAAGCAGGAGAAAAGCGACAATCTGTTCTTTACGACGATGATTGATTTGTATGCCATCTCTCCTGAATTTCCCGGATTGACTGAAGCCGAAAAGCTGCGCCAAAATCCCCTGGAGAGGGTTCAATTTCTAGAGAATAGCTTCGCTCAAGATATTGATGATAGTCGATTCATCCCGTACATCCAATTACACGAATATGAGGCATATCTTTTCACTGATCCAAGTTTGTTTGAGTACTTTTACGAAGGTCATAGAAACAAAAATAAGATTGCAGAGCTCAAGGCGATCGCGGATCAATATGAAAACCCTGAGCTGATTAATGATGGACAAGATACAGCTCCTAGTAAACGCATTATTGATCAGTTTCCTGCTTACAAAAAAGCCAAGGTTACTGAGGGATCTCAGGTAGCTGAACTTATTGGACTACAAAGCATTCGGAATCGCTGTTCTCACTTCAACGCATGGCTATCAAAACTTGAATCATTGAGCCGCTAGCTATTTAGGGCTATTTTATTTGAGCTAGTACAAGAAAGGAGGACGAATGACCAATAACCAATGACCAAATCATTCATTCATATTGCGATAAGTTGCTACCGCTGATGGTGAAATTCGGTTCAGATAGCGGAAAATCCAATATTTAATCACCGAATCAAGAATAACTGGAAATGTGGCAATAAACAAAAAGATAAAATCATGATTTTCGGGAATACCGAAATGCCGGGAAATTCCGGCTAGAATCACTTCCCAACCGTGGGGAGAGTGGAATCCGACAAACATGTCGGTAAACAAAATAATGATAAAGGCTTTGGCACTATCACTGAGTCCGTAGACAATATCATCAATAAACGACTTTAATACCACAAAATCCGCTTTGCTAGTAACAATCACTCCCGCAAAAAAAGCGAGAGAAATTAAGTCGGAAAAAATATTCTTAATCGCATCAGAACTGCGATACTGATAGTCCTCAGCTAGCTCAGTGGCTTTTGTTCTCAGCCGTTCTTCCATTTCTTCCGAGGATAACTTTGGTGCCATTCCCAATAAGCTTTTAAAATGTAGTTCCTCTTCAAACCGCTGGAGTTCGGTGAAGGCTTCTTCCTTCATATCGATGTTTAAAAAAATACCCGGCTCATTTTCTGAGCGAAACGAGTCAACAATGGGTCCAACCACAAAGGTTTTAGCCACCTGATGAGCTAAAATGGGAACAATGATCAGGGTTAAAATAAACTTGATCGAAATTAAGGTTTTGTCTCGAGACGTGCGAAACTTTTTGACAACTTCCTCTTCAGCTTTGGGATCAAGTTCTCGCTGTAGGCGGTTGACGGTTCGCAGAATTGACCGAGGCACAACCCCGGTTTTATCCGATACAGTTTCTAAGGCATCATTTTGGGGATTCACGCTAGCCTGCTGCAACTGGGATAAAGTTTTGGCATTGGCTGTCGTTCTGGGATTACCGTTGGCTTGAGCCACTTGATTGGCAGATAGCGGGATCAAGGAAACGGAGGATGGCTCAGGTTCTGAATATCGTTTTAATAGTTCGTCAATAAAGTTGAGTTTTTCGATGATAATCCCTTGCTTATCGGTTAATTCGATGGGATCATAGCGGGCTAAATTATCTCTGGAACCGAGCAAGCCATTCGTTGTTTTTGGCTCAGAAATCCGGAAAACTGACCGACTGGTTCTAAATTCCCGTAAGCGAACTCGAATCGTATTTAAATATTTCTTTAAGTCAGCCTCGAAATAGGAAATAACACTATCACTATGTTGACTGGAGCGAGCCGAAATTTTCTGCCCATTGAAATGCTCATCTTCAATGGATTTAATCGTTAACGCAGCTTTGTAAGCTTGATCTAAGGCTCTTTCGGGGGTATCCGCGAACCATTGGTTAGCCAGACGTAAAATAGAGGGTAGCTTCATCGAAACGGCTAATATCTGAATAAAAAATAGTCCGGAGCGTTCCTGGCTCTCAATCGCCAGAATTAATATAGTCTACTTTACGTGGTATATTAACAGACTAAGCCCAAGTCAGTTTTGTCAATAACCCTCAAACCCTTACATAAACGTAGCTTGCTTGATCGTTGAGCGCGAGTATGACGAATGACAAATGACAAATGACCAATGACCAATGACGAATTCGATTTGGATTAGTGGTGGTACTCGCACGGGCAAAACAAGTCGGCTGGTGACTCTGTTTCGCCAATGGGTAGAAGCGGGATGGGGTCGATCGCGTCCGTTATCTTCTCCCATTGTCCACAAAAAGCGGCGCGATCGCTATCAGACGCCAGCCCTGTTAATTTTGGCAGCCAATGCTGATAATCGTCGGGAGTTGACGGATCGCCTCACCACGACGTTACAGGGGCGTTATCCAGTACGTTGTCAGACGCCCTTGGGCTTCTTTCAAGACGAAGTAATTCTATTTTGGCCCCTTTTAATCCAACGGTTAAATCTGAGAGCGCAATTTCCCCTGCGCCTGCGCCCGGAAACCGAACAGGATTTAGCCATGCAGTTGTGGCGTCCCCAACTCGAATCCGGATTAATTCCGATACCGGGAAATAATGAGTCAGTTCGGGTGCGGCGTCTGTTAGATTTGTTACAGTTAGCCGCCCTGAGTGGGACGCCGATTGAAGAAATTCCCAGGATGCTAGAACAGGGAGTGGTGGAACTCGAAGCCACCCCAGATCAATGGGAATTAATCGGTAAACTGCTGTGGGATTGGCGGGGGTGGTGTCTGGATAAGGGACTGTTAACCTACAGTCTGGTGGGTGAACTCTATTGGCGGGAAATGTTACCTGATGCGACGTATCAGCAGTATTTAACCCAGCGTTATCGGGCGATACTGGCAGATGATGTAGATGAGTATCCCGCGATCGCACGGGATTTGTTTGATTTACTCTTAGATCAGGGTATCGTGGGGGCGTTTACCTATAATCCCCAGGGTCAAGTGCGCTTAGGCTTAAACGCTGATCCAGATTATTTGTCAGGATTAGCCTCTCGGTGTCAAGTGGAATCCTTACCGTCACAGCCGAATGATTCCTTAGCCGATACGTTATCCCCAATGGCGGTAGACCTGCTCAATGACCCCATGATATTGTCAGACTTGCCGGAGTTTTTGCGATCGCTACAAACCACATCCCGCGCTCAGTTGTTGCGCCGCACCGCCGAGGTAATTGTAGACGCCGTGAAGTCGGGACAAGTGGAACCGGGGGATATTGCCATCATTGCACCCGGATTAGATGCGATCGCCCGGTATACTTTGACCGATATTCTCACCAAACAGGGGATTCCCATCCAACCGTTGAACGAACAGCGCCCCCTGATTAGTTCCCCTTTAATTCGAGCCTTATTAACCCTGCTAACCCTTATATATCCAGGGTTAGGGCGATTAGTAGATCGAGAGGCGATCGCCGAAATGCTCGTGGTTCTTAGTCGTACACCCGAACCCATTGCTACCCCTGAAGCAGACTCTCCCCTCCCCAGTCCCAATATTGACCCAGTACGGGCGGGTTTACTCGCCGATTACTGTTATTCTCCTGATCCTGACTCCCCTCACTTATTACCTGTTGAAGCCTTTGCCCGTTGGGATCGTTTAGGACATCGAGCGACAACCGCTTACACCCAGATTCAGCAATGGTTAGAGGTGCAACGAGAACAGCAGCAACAGCGCCTAATTCCGTCCTGTGTGGTGATTCTCGATCGCGCTATCCAGAAATTCCTATGGAATGGCTCTAATCTACCTTACGACCAAATTGCCGCCTTGCGGGAACTCATGGAAACCGCCCAACATTATTGGGAAGTGGATGGACGATTGCGGAAACTCCCCGCCAATACGACTGATGAGGAAATAGCCAGAGGGGGAACACCACCGCAGGCGACGATTTCCCAATTTATTCAGTTATTGCGTCGGGGAACCGTCACCGCCAATTCCTTTCCCCTTCGTCGTCTCCCGGCTACGGCTAATTCAGCCGTTACCCTAGCCACCATTTTCCAATATCGAGCCGCCCGTGGCTATCATCGTTGGCATTTTTGGTTAGATGCGGGATCTCATCTTTGGAGTCAGGGAGGTGCAGCGACGTTATTTGCAGCCCCCTTATTTCTCAAGGATTGGTTTGGACAGCCTTGGACAGAAGCCGATAAAATCCAAGCAGATGAGGAACGCCTACAGCGAATTTTACAGGATTTGTTAGGGCGAGTGGGTGAGCGAGTGTATTTGTGCCATAGTGATTTAGCTGTCAATGGGACAGAACAAACGGGTGCGTTGTTAAACTTAGTTCATTCCTCAATAGAGTTAATGGCTGAGTCAGTTGTGAGTCATTGACAAAATTCGTTATTCGTCCTAGTGAAGAGATAGAGGAATTATAGCAACCGCCAAGACGGTTACGACACATCATTTATTAAGATGCCGACCTAATCGATGTGTCTACTGCTATAACTGAACACTCAGGGCGGGTTTTGCAACCAAGTTGGGTAAAACAATTCGTGTTTGTCCCTAAACCCGCCCCTACACACTTAACCGTTCAACCCGTTTTAACGGGTTTAAGCTTTTAGCCCCAACTTGAGTTGAGGTCTTAATTGAATTGTACTGAAGCCTATGCGATCGCTAGGTGTTGATCTAGACTCTTTGTGATAACACAGAGGACACAGATTCAATCACATTCTGCCAGAGACTCACGCTTAAATGACACATATTGACACAGAAAGATGTTTTAATCGATCACTCTTCGAGTAGAGCTTACAGAAGAATTGAGAGAATTAATTGGCTCAAATGCTTACATAGTCGGGGTTTCGACTTCTATCACCAATCGGGATGGGGGGAACTTCAGTTGCCGAACAGCTTAACCTTTTAGGTAGCTGCTATACTACCTAAAAGGTTTGTTTAGGGTGTTGTGTCGCAAGATTGTGAGGCAAAAAGTGACAAAACGCTCTTTTATATCAAATTATGCAGCAAACTACTCTCAATGTAATTGCCATTGGTATCTTTGGCATGACCCTTTCCGCCCTACTGACTCCAATTTTTAATATTCCACCAGCGATTCCCGCCTTGGCAACATTTGGAATTTTAGGATTGGCTACGGTAGACAGTCTCAGCTTTCAAGGTAAAGGCACAACGGTACTATTAGATTGGTTAGCCCAGAGGCGCAGCGACTATCGCGATCGCATTCTGCACCATGAAGCGGGTCATTTCCTGGTGGCTTACCTGTTGGGGATTCCGATCGCGGGTTATACGCTGACAGCTTGGGAAGCCCTGAAGCAGGGACAACCCGGTTTAGGGGGCGTGCAATTTGATACTCAGCAACTTTCACCGAATCCACTTGCCATTGGCGAAATGCGATTGACTCTGGATCGATTCTGTACCGTTTGGATGGCGGGAATTGCGGCGGAAACCCTGGTTTACGGTGAAGCGGAGGGAGGAATCGACGATTGCCAAAAATTAAAAGAGGCTTTGAGATTATTTGAACGTCCTGCTGGCGAATTTACCACCAAACAGCGCTGGGCGATGCTGCAAGCCCAAACAATGTTACAGGACAATTGGCAGGCTTATGAAGCCCTGATCAAAGCGATGGCAGAACGGACATCCGTAGGCGACTGCTACCGTTTGATTCAAAATCATTACCACAGTGTAGAGACGTAGCATGCTACGTCTCTACATGATTAATAAAGTGTGTCATCACTGTAAATCACCTGGTTCGTTCCTTTGGCTTTAGCACGCAAAAGATTATGATCCGCCCGTTTGACTAGGCTTTCGCCTTTGTGGTCATCTGAAGCCTTGAGAGAAGCGATACCAACGCTAATCGTAATCTCGATCGCGATCGTACCATCTACATTAAACGGTTGCTCGTTGATCTGATATCGCAGGCGTTTGGCAACGATTTTAGCTTCCTCGCCATTGGTTTGATTAAGAACCACTAAAAACTCTTCGCCGCCATACCGAAACAACGTATCCTGTAGGCGCAGATTATGCTGGAGTCGGGTTGAGAGCAACTGCAAAACGCGATCGCCAACCTGATGTCCATAGGTATCATTCACGGATTTAAAATGATCCACATCCATCATAATCACACTCAGATCCGTGATGTAGGTGCGGGCATTTTGAATTTGCCGGGGTATCTCCCATTCCATTGCCCGACGATTATTCAGTTCGGTTAAGGGATCAGCCAGAGCCAGGGTGGAGAGAACATCATTGGTTTGCAGCAGTTTTTGGTAGAACTGTACACTGCGCCATCCGGCTAGGATATGGGCTTTCAGGAGCCGATATTCTGCCAATGTACTTCCTGGATCTCCTGTTGGGGTGCAAGTCAAGGGTAGGTAAGCATCTGCACCGCCTTCTAGGGCTTCAGCACAAATAATTTGTTCCCGACGCGGATCAGCGGCTTTGCCTTCACTTAAGGAATAAGACGGGTCATTAATTAAAATGCAATAGGTCCAGCTTAACTGTAGTTGTTCTTTAACCTGCTTACACAGTTCCAAACTCCCGTTTTGGGTTGCCTGCACAATTAAAATGGCGTATTGTTTAGCTTGAACCTTACTCAGAGCCTCTTCTGGATTGGCAGACTCCTCCACCTTGCCAGACGTGATCGTGCGAATCTGGTCAAGGAACGTCTTAAGGAATTGCGGATTTCCCACGATTAATACAGAAGCGTCCATTTTGGGATGTAGCTCTGAAGAGCTGAGACATTGACCCTGTGCACCTGATTTGACACTCTCCGCCCTATAAGGAAAGAGATTCTTCTTTCATAGACCCGGCTTGCTGAAATAGGCTTGCGCCTAAAACAGTAGAGGCTAAGTCTCCAGAAGCGTTCGGATTCAAAATCCAAGTTCCGACGTGACCCGCCGTACTTAAGGCTATTTTCAGAATATTGATGGCGGCGTTCCAATCCCGATCCAAAATACATCCACATCGACAGATATGAGTTCTGGTAGACAAGGATTTTTTAACTACCGTACCGCAGCTGGAGCATTCCTGGGAACTATAGGCAGGATTAACCGCGATGGTTATTTTGCCACACTTAACCCCAAAATACTCCAGCCATTTTCTGAACTGATACCAACCTGCATCATTGATCGATTTGGCTAAACAATGATTTTTAACCAGATTTCTAATCCTCAAATCTAGCCTTCGGCAAGCCGCTGGCGCGTCTACATAAGCGACCAAATCGTTAGATTGGATTACGCAACGCGCCACTCTCTTGGCGTGTTCTTCACGCTGCCTACTTATTTTGAGGTGAAATCGCCCTAATCGATTAATGGCTTTCTTGCGGTTGGTAGAGCCAATCTCAGTGCGTGAAACTCGTCTTTGAAGGAATCTTAAGCGTTTTTCACCTTCCCGGTAAAATCGGGGATTGGGTTCTTGATAGCCGTTGCTATCGGTATAGAACTCTTTGAGTCCCACGTCTAACCCAATGGCTTTCCCTGTCGGCTGACTCTCTACTTTATTCTCGGCATTGACCAAGAATTGAACATAGTAGCCATCAGCGCGACGGACTAACCGTACCCGTTTGATTTGAGCAAGTTGATAGAAGTTTAAGTCCCACGTCCCTTTAAGCTTGAGCTTGCCAATCCCCTTTTTATCAGTAAAGGTTATCTGCTTTCGAGTTTCAGAAAGTTTCCATCCTGATGTTTTGTACTCGACTGAGCGATAGTTTTTCTTGAACCGTGGATAACCTTTTTTGCCAGGAATCTGCTTTTTACAATTGCTGTAAAATCGAGCAATTGACGAATAAGCCCTTTCTACAGCCGTTTGACAAGCATGGGAATTTAAGTTTTTGACAAAAGGAAATTCAGCTCTTAGCGCTGTGTTATGGCGATACAAGTCTTTTTGTCCAACCCCTTGGTTATCCATCCAGTAACGGATGCATTTGTTGCGGACAAATTGAGCCGTCCTGATCGCCTCATCAATCGCTAAATATTGAGTTGTCTTCCCTTTAGCCTTGAACTCAAAGACCAGCATTTGACGTGAAACAACTCTACCTCACAATTGTAACAGAAAAAGTCGCCCTTAAAGGGCGAGGAGCCTGAACCCATTTTTTCCAGTAAGTTAGTAGATTACTTCTTTTGTTTGAGCTGCTTCAAGATTGAACCAATACCCAAGGAACCAATAGCGATCAAACCGCCAATTGTACCGGGTTCAGGAACCTCGGTTGCCGTAAACACAGCACCAGAGAATTTCAGATCCTCGTCTATTGTGTCACCTGCATCGAGTTTTGCCTGAACTTGATCAATGGTAGTATTGTTAATTTGGAAGGTGATGTTGCCCTTACCTTGAGAGATATCGTTAGAGGCACTGGTAAAGAATCCAGAAATTGCTACGTCTACGGCTACGTTAGCACCACTATCTTTTAGATCGTAGGTAGCCGTTTCCAGAGTGAAAATACTTTCGTCGTCTGTGATGGGGTCTACATCACCTGGGAAAAAACCAACAACACCAGGAATTGGAGTGTTACCCAAGTCAAGAAAAGGAGTCTCTGCTAACAGGGGAGTAAAGGAGAGAATACTACCTATGTTTGCCGAATTGAATACTTCAAAACTGGGATCACTACTCGTAATCGAAACTGGAGTGACGGGTTGGGGACTGAATGTGAGGGAGTTCTTGCTGAATTTGACTATACTTTGGTCACTACCAAACGCACCAGAGGCGAGCTGAAACTTACCTGTCAATGCGATGGCGTTTGCTTCACCAGCATTAGTCAACACACCAGCCGCGACTAGGGGTATTGTAGCCAACGAGCCAAGAATTGCTTTTTTCATACTATGGGGTACTCCTGTTGTTACTGCAAAATTTAGGGGACTGAGGGATTGCTAAGGGAGGCAGGGATATATTTCGATTTTCCTTTCCTCAAATTAACGTCTTGTTACTTAATCTGTCTATAGTTACCTGTAAGGATTTGATGAACTTTTTACAAAGATTTCATGAAGCTTCGCTTAAGTTTGAGCAACAGGATAATAAAAGTCAAGCGGGACAGCTTATAGGGTATAGGGTGTTTACTACAACCGCTATGTCAACTTCTAACCAACACTTGCTGAGTCTGATACCGTGACTATCCTTTGGGGTATGTCAAGAGACTATACGATTTCGTTTGTAATGGAGTTGCTGTTGCTACAACCCCAATCCAGCAGGTCGGAGATGATATATATTGAGTAATGTAAGTATCCTACCTTAATTGTATTACAGCCAGTGTGACTGTCATCACTCTTAAGTTCAATTTGACGATTCTCCACCTTGAGAGCCACCAACGATAAAGCGATCGCGCCTTCTTCTTCTCCAAAGGGGCGATCGCATCATACATCTCAAGGTTTGACGGTAGCTGGATATACAAAAAATTGGGGGTCTTTGTCTTGTTGTCCCCAATGTTTTTGTATTTGAGCCGAAAGGCTCTAGCTTTTCGTGTTAAGCTTTGTTCTTTTTGCCAGCGCGGGACAGGGCTAATGAACCAGCGACTACTCCTAGACCTAGCATTGTGGCAGGTTCAGGAACAGATTCAACGCTAATGAAAGCGCCAGAGAAGGCAACATTATTCAGCCCACCATCGGACAGGGCTACTTCAGCCTCCGCTGCTGTCAGGTTTGCAACTTGGAAAGTTAGGTTACCTGAACCTTTGGTTGTTTTACCACCACCAACAAACTCACCAAAAAATCCTATAGATAGGGTCGAGCCATCAGCCGCATCAGCAAATTTGAATGGTCCATCGACACTCGTAACGTTGAAAACATTATCTCCGTCCGTTACGGATGGATCGAGGGTGGGAAAGCTAAACACACCCAAGTCCAATAAGGGATTGTCTACCATATCACCACTAATACTGACAACGTCGTTGATGGTTGCAGCACTGAAGGCAGCAAAATCATCAGTTGCCGCTGATACAAATACCTGACTGTCGTCATCGAAGAAATCGATCGAATCCTGTTTAATATTCGCTAGAGTGTCGAATGAAGTGAGCTGAAAGTCACCGCTCAAAGCATTGGCTGCACCAGCGCTAGCCAACATACCAGCAGCTGCTAGGGGCAGTACAGCGAGTGAACCTAAAATTGCTTTTTTCATGAAATATACTCCTAATGACAGACAGATTGATTTCGGGTAACTTAAGGGGTCTTGAGCCTGTGAAGCTCTGACCTAAGATTATTTTTCTTTCCTTAAGCTAACTTCATACTACTAGACATGTCCAGAAGTATCCATAAAGCTATGATGAACTTTCTGTAAAGTTTTCATGAAGTTGCCTTAAAGTAGGCAAACATCTTACTTTTAGGTGATTTTTCGGGATTTAGATTACAAAAAAAGTGTGATTTCCGTCATTGAATCATTAAAGTAACTGACAAAAAGGGATGCATAACAAATAAAATAAAGTTTTGTCAAGATCAATTGAAGATCATTAAGCGCAAGTTGAGAAGCGCTATCTTTTGCCCGATTCAGTAGAGGCACAATATATCGTACCCCTACCGTTTGGCATGATTACCCCTGCTTCTTTTTACGAGAGCGAGACAGGATTACAGAACCAGCGACTAAACCTAACCCGGCTAAAGTTGTCGGTTCGGGAACAGAAGCACTCCTAAAGACACCGGAGAAGCTAGCATCTAAACCTTCATCGGAGTCAAGTGCGACTTCAACACCCGACTTTCTCAGTGTACTTTGGAAGGTTATCGTGCCTGTACCATCGGACAGTTGCCCATCTGCACTGGTGAAGAATCCGGAAACTCCTAAGGATATAGATGTACCGGTGAAGCTCTGGTTATGGTCAAACATTTCCTCAATCATAAAGTCGCCGATGCTTAACAGAGAAAATGTATTTGTTTCATCGGTGATGCTGGGATCGCCTAGGGGGAAATTGCCCAAATCTAAAAAGTTTTTGACTAAGGGGTTATCTTTCGTTGCTCCATTGCTGGGAATCAGGGAGGCAGGAATTGACTTGATGCTTCCGGCATTGAAGCTAGAGAACGTTTCCGATTGATTGCTTAAAAGAAGTGCGCCGGGATCAGGTGTAAATCTTATTTCATCGGCAAACAGCGTCGCGTTGGTTACTTGCATGAAAGGCTCCGTATCCGTTACGTTTATTCCCGGAGAAATACTGAATTCTCCAACCAAAGGGGCGGCGTTTGCTTCACTAGCGATGCTCAAAACACTAGCTGTAACCACAGGAAGCATGGCGAGGGAGGCAACGATTGTTTTATTCATGAGAGAGAGTTCCTTAATTTTAGAAAACATTTTATTTTTTTGTGCAAGAAGAGGGGGTGTTTGGATGCATCTTCATGCTTTTATCTCCTTGAATTAAAGCTAACAGAATATTCATTGTGCTGGCAATACCTTAATGTAAAGCTATTAATAACTTTCTATCAAGTTTTGATAAACTGATGTTTTTATCGTCGAAAACGTTGAATCAATGGACAGAATAAAAAAAATATGATATATTTAAATGCTTTAGTTTTGGACAATTAGCCTGTAGAGACGTTGCCGCCAACATCTCTCCTATCAGTTAGCCAAGCGATCGCGAAAATACTCCTCATACAACTGGCAGCTTACCACCACGCGATCGCGAACCCAACGCACTAACCCGAAACTGTGTAGCTTCACCATCTGAATTGGATCAAATTCTACAGCATCATTTGCCTTAAGCACCTGCTGATACGCAACCGCTAAATCTGGATACTGGCGCAGCCTCCATAAATGGTGATGCAGGTGATTCCCATAGATTCCTGTATTCGTCGCTACAGTTTCTACGACCGATTTTAAACTCACCTGATGTTTGACCATTTCATAGAACATCAAACGCACCAAATAGGGAAACCCTCCTACTAACCGCATAAGCTGATCCAGTTCCTGGGATGATAAATAGAGTCCATAACGCTTTGCCAACTCGTAGACTTGTTCACGAGTAAACGGGGATAACTGAATCCCTAACCCCAGCGTCAACAGCGATTGATAGGTATGAAACCAACAATAACCCCCAGAGGAATGAACTAACACCAAGCGCAGGTTGGAAAAGACAGGGATATCTTTGGTGTCCTCTTGCCATGAGTGTAATAATGCCAAAAAGTCTCCCGCGATCGCAGGATACTCGAAGACTTGATTCACTTCATCAATGGCTAATACCAACGGGCGATCGCTGCTTGCTAGCAAATACTCCTGGAAATAAAGCGTGCAGCTAACCAAACTACCCATATCTTCATCCCAATACTCATCCAGCTTCGGTTCTAGCCTAAGCTGTCGTGCCACATTGACACAAAACCAGCGCAGAAATGTTGCGATCGCACTAAACACTGAACTCTCCGCCTGATTCAAACTTAATCGTACCGTCCGATAGTTCTGCTTTTGGGCATCCGCCAGAATTCTTGCCATTAACGACGTTTTCCCCATCTGCTGGGAACCCTGCAAACGCAGGATAGTGGCAGGTTGGCGGATTTGCTGACAGCCGTCTGATTCTATAGGCGATCGCTCAATATAATAGATAGAATTCAACGGAACTTGTCCCTCTGGTACTTCTAAGGGAACAAACTGCCTAGGTTTTAGGAAGTTAGCCGTTGCCAAACCCTTCTCACTAAACAGTCTTCGTTCGAGTACCGAGCGAAAATTCGTCTTATTAACTTTTTCCCCGCAGGCGTTTGAGAGTAAGTGCCATAACTTCGGCGCGACACCTTGCTTAATATAGTTGGCAGAATAACCATTCTCTTGAGCAATTTGGTCATACGTCTTAGGTTCATCCTGCCATGATGCCCACAGAATCGCTTTTTGAATATAACTCAGCGAATGATCGGTCTTGGCAACCAGGAACGTATCAATGCATTCCAATACCTGGTCAATCGGACGATGCCCCTGTTTAATCATCCTATCTATGCCTTCTCACCCTGTAGCGCCATTACCGTTTAGAACATGTCACGCCTTGTCAATTCATATAAGTTCATAAAATTTAGACAAAGATGACTCCCTCAACTTATCAGTTTAATATATTGACAATTATATAATTTTATGCATCAAGCCAAAATAGACGCGAATAAATAGTGACCTGTCTTTGACCAAGATATCAACTTTATATATTGACAAATCTAAAAATTTGAGTAAATTGGTAACTTTGTAACATCCTATTGAGTTTGTCAACCCTCTTATTTAAAGAGTCTGTAAATTTTTGGGGACAGCAATTAAAGATTAGATAAAGCTTCGCCGTTCAGCCGCACCAATTTTATATCAAATTTATATATTGTTGATAGAGATTAAATTTGGCATCATAAAAAGTATAGATGGTAGGTTGTGAAACACCATAAAATTTATTCCTCAGTGTAACGGGGATAGGCTGGAAGAGAGGTCGCTGGTATTGATCCGCATTCTTGGCTAAAGCTATTAACGAAAAATCGCTTTGGATTTGAGTGATTGTTAAGGCGTCGTAGCTGGAGCGATCGCTGTGACAAACGGGCGTCTAAAACTTCAATGGATTTAACCGGAACCCTAGGGATTTTCTCTGAAAAACTTAACCGATAAACACTGGTCTGAAAAGCTCAATTTGTCGGGGAGAGTTCCCGGAAGTATTATCCTTGTTTAGAAAACGGATTTAAATATCATGAAAATCCTTATCGTTGAAGATAACTTAGACTTTGCCGAAGCCTTATTTGAATGTCTCACCTTTGAAGGCTATATCGTCGATGTAGTCACAAACGGTGCAGCAGCTTGGGAAAGGGCAGTAATCACTGACTATGACTTGGTACTTTCTGATATCGAGCTTCCCAAACTAGATGGGATAAGTCTGTGTAAAAAATTGCGTTATCATGGCTATCGTCTGCCTATATTCCTAATGACAGGTTTAGAACGAGATTTGCCAATAATCTTGACGAATGAAGCCAAAGCTAATGGTTATTTTTTCAAACCGTTTAGTTTCCAAAAGTTATTAGAGCGGATTCAATCCCACTGTCTCTGTTGCTAAGTCAAACGTCTTCGGGGAGGAATGGCTGGCGTTCTGTAAAACTTGTCCCGAATAACCACTGAAAAAAATCAAAACTTCTGTATAGATCAGGGCTTTTGCTTACCTCCCTACTTTAAAGAATTTAAAGTCAACCCTTAAAAACCCTTTCAATTATCATGTGCATCACAGGTTCTCTTGCTGATTTTTCTCTACCCCAAGTTTTTTGCTTACTAGAAACCGGACATCAAAGCGGTTTACTCACTCTGCATCCTGAAGGTACGGATCAAACGTCCTCGAATCAAGCGTATTATATCTGGGTGTATCGGGGACAGCTTGTGGCAATGGCAAATTTGTTGGATCATCAAGGGTTAGTCTCCTTAATTGCCCAACAGCGCTGGCTCAAGCATATCTGTCCATCCAGTCTCTTTGCTAAACTGAACCGATTATGTCCTAAGCATCAACCTTTGGGTTCTTATCTGAAAAAACAGGGTATTTTAACCAACCAACAACTCAAGTGGCTATTTCAATCTCAAGTTCTCCAGCCCTTATGCAATGCATTTCAACTTAAAGCAGGTCACTTTAGGTTTGATCATAATGTACCGTTACCGACAATAGAAATGACAGGTTTGAGTATATCGGCGACACTCGCCACGTTGATGGGACTGAGAAATTTGCCAAGCTGGGATGCTTTGGCGGATCACTTACCTGATCCGGATATGGGTTTAGCCAGTTTAGGGACAGATCAGTCTGAGTTTCCGTTAAATGACCTAGAGTGGCAAGTGTGGACGTACACGGATTGCATGGTGTCTCTCAAATCCATCGCCCAATACCTACAACTTCCCCTGAAAACGGTACAGCAGATTGCTTTTCGCTTAATTGCGATCGGTTTAGCCGAAGAGATGTCTCTAGCGATAGAGGATGACTATACCCCAGCCATTGAGTCTCAATCATCAGGGTTACGCCAAGATTCCTATAGGGAAGTCGTTAGTTATTCGTTTCTGCAACATTTACTAGGATTTTTAGTTCCTAAAGCGTCTTAGTAACTTACAGCAGATTTGGTGGTTGATGAGGTACAGTCTCTAAGCAAGATCCCCGACTTCTTCAAGAAGTCGGGGATCTGTCTGTGTACCTCAGTATATCAAGAGTTTTGGCGCTCTAAAATAATGCCATTTGTCTTAGAGTGTCTATCAGGGGCGGGTTTTCCTTTCTGAGACGGGGACGTGAAACTGTTCCCCGTTCCCTACCCTCACCCCCACTTTAACGCTGATGCCGACGACGCGATCGATAAGAGGCGCGAACCCGCCGAATCAGTGTCAATCCTAGGAAATAACTACAAATTCCACCAACCATCCCCACCGTAAAGCAGCCAACAAATAGTGTCCAGATAATTTCAGATCCTAACGCCTTGAACTCCTGCCAAGATCCGAGGCTAATATCGGTTAAGCTATTTTTCTGGAGTAGCCACTTCCCCAGATGGAAGTTAAATGCATAAATCGGCACATAAGTCAAGGGATTACTCACCCAAGTACCAGCCGCCGCGATAATTTTATTGCCGCGAAAGATCAGCGCTAGACATATCCCTAAAATCGTTTGTAGTCCAAAGAGAGGAAACAGCCCTGCAAACACACCACAAGCTAATCCGCGTGCGATCGCTTCTGGGGGTCCAGAAAGACGAAGTAAGCGCCAGTAACAGTATTGTAAGCGCCGTCGGAAACTGGGTCTGACTTTGCGATTGCGATCAGGGGAAGGACGAATGGGTGCAGGTTTAACCTCTGATGATGAACAGTGGGGACGAGTTTGCAGGGAATTTCTAGACGACATACAGGCTAGAGAAGAGACAGTTACAGCAAGGGCGGCACAAGATAATACACTCATCCTAACTGACTCGTGCGATCGCGATCGAGTTCCATTCTTTGTCCTTTGTTCTTTGTCATTAGTCCTTTGTGATTAATTCTTCATGCATAATTCATCATCATTCCGATCAGATGGTAATCGGCGAATCTACATAGATCGTCGGTTCATTCATCTTAAAGTTAATTCCATAAGCGAGTAACTTCTTGGAAATTTTTTCATTGGCGAGTTCCAAGAGACGCTTCCGCAATTGAATGGAATTTTCACTTGATCCGAGGATAAAAAAGGTTACTCTAGCACGGGTTGTTTTGTCCTCTAGTGAGGGAATTAAGGTGATATTTGTACTTCCCGGATCGATACCGAATAAGGCATTTGTACTTTCAGCAATAATTTGCTGAACTAAAGCTTTTTCGCGTTCTTCCAGAAGTTGAGAAAAATCCAAATAGAGTAACACCATCACTTTCTTGCCTCGGGTCACATTTTCGATTTCCCAATTTGCCATCGTTGAATTCGGAACAATCAAAAGTGTGCTTTTAGCCGCTGTGCGGATTTTTGTAGACCGCAAGCCAATCGATTCAACTCGACCAAATACTCCATCCGGTAAACGAATATATTCTCCGGGAATAAATGGGCGGTCTAAATAAAGGACAATTGTCCCCAAAAGCTGTTCTAATGTCTTTTGTGCTGCAAACGCGATCGCAATACCGCCAATCCCAAAACTGGCGAGTAATCCGACTAAATTGACCTGTTGACTTTGAGCAAATGCAACCACAGCAATAAATCCGATAATCACATTAGCTAAGGTTTCAAAAACCAGAAGCAACTCATCAACTTCTCGACCAAGTTTCCGCACTAATCCTATTCCATACACGCGCACAAACTGGCGAAATAAGCGAGAGGCTAACCAAGCCACACTCACAGTCACAGCTAAATCCATAAAGGGACGAAGGAAGTCATGCAGTCCCTGATACACCCCCAGCCAAGCCAGTGAGAATGACAGTAAAATTAACGTGCCAGCAAATTTAAACGCTTGTTGGAGTGGAGCAATTAAATTATCATAAATTTCCGTTCCTAGCTGAAGTGAAAATCGATGAATAATCCAGCTTACCAGAATCGGCGTGTATCGACCTGCCAAAACAGAGAGGAGAGCAAATATCAGGAAAATAACATAATTAGGTAAATTTAAGGAGTACACAAACAGAGAAACATCACTAATCGTGTTAGGTATATCGGTTAAGTTCATCAGCGAGTACGGCTACTTTAGAAATCAGAATGGCTAGAGGGACACAACTTATTGCATCTGTATTTTATATAATAAACTGTAATGCCTTTCATTTGAAAATTTAAACGTTCTCCATACAGAATAGCGAGCGAGACGCCAATAGCGAGCGAGACGCCAATAGCGAGCGAGACGCCAATAGCGAGCGAGACGCCAATAGCGAGCGAGACGCCAATAGCGAGCGAGACGCCAATAGCGAGCGAGACGCTCGCACTACTGTTGCCTCATGCTTTGGAGCCTCTTCCCTCCACCACAACACTTATTCAGAATGCCCTAAGGAAGTCCACGGCAATAAACCTGCCTATATTAAGTTATGTAAATACACATCAAACCCTTACAAATGACCAATGACAAATGACAAATGACAATCTCAGCCGTTAACTTTTATTGTGCCCATCTACTTACTTAGATCGTAATGGGTGAATCGACATTAATGGTTTGTTCTTCGATGTCAAAGGCAATACCATATTCCTTGAGTTGATTGGTGATATTTTGTTTAGCAATATCCAGGACTTGACGCCGCAACTCCATCGAGAACTCACCAGAACCCAGGATGAAAAAGTTAATTTGGGCTTGAGTCATTCCCGGATTTCCATCTTGGATAATATCTTTAAACGTGACATCTGTACTGCGAGAGTCAATCCCAAAAATATCAATCGTGCTTTCTAAGATAACTTGGCGGATCAGTGATTTTTCTTGGTCGGGTATCGGACGATAGAAAATTAATGAGATAATCGAAATAACTTTCTTAGCACCCGTGAAGTTTTCAATACTGACCTGAGTCAGGGAACTATTGGGAATCACCATTAACGTCCCTTTACCAGAGGAGCGGATTTTGGTAGACCGTAGTCCAATGGATTCGACTCTGCCAAATGTGCCATCGGGTAAACCGATATAATCATCAACCACGAAAGGACGGTCAATATAAATCACAATACCACCAAGTAGCTGTTCCAGGGTTTTTTGTGCCGCAAACGCCACCGCCAGTCCACCAATTCCCAAACTTGCCAACAAGCCAAAAATATTGATTTGATGGGTTTGGGCAAAGATAATGATGATGGTGACAATAATCAGTAAATTGACAACCAGTTTGGAAAGGAGTAATAATTCACTATTCACCTTCCGTCCACTTTGCAGGGTGGCGTTTAACAGATAGGCATCAAAAAACCGCTTGAATAACCGAGAGCCTAATAAACTCGCTGTAATCGCTAAAGCGAGACTGATGGGAAGTTCCATCAGCTTGATAAACTCTCGTCTGGCATAAGCGAGAAAAATAATATCGGTTAAGGTTAGACTGAGGACTAACCCCAGTAATTCTTTTTCCGGTTGAATTACCTTAGGATAGATATCCCTGAACCGCTCCCATAACGAACCTAGCCAGCGAGAGGCAAACAAACCGCCCGCGATCGCGAAAATCCCGGCTAGTGTGAGTAAGATGAATGTTTTTAGGGTATCGAAATCCAGGAGTCCTGGTAAGGCATCCAGCATAGGAATCTCCAATTTAAGCAATTAGCTATGAACTATTATGGTGTGGGGTTTACAGCTCCCCCAAACTCCTCGGTTCGTTAAAGATAACATAACCCATGTTTAATTCTTGGCTTGGCAGTTCTAAGTTAACCCCTTTCCCTTGCAAGAGCTTGCGCCAGTCTGCATCGGTAACCTGGTTAGAGTTAGCCAAACGAAGATTCGCTAAATGCGTTAATGCATCGAACCAAATTCGGTTGGCGACATAAACCTGATCTTCGCGGGGTTTTGCCGCATTAAGTTGACGTTCTAGAGTGGGAGTTAAAGGAATTCGCTGTATCCATCCTTGGGCAAAAACTGGACTAGCAGATTTGTCGCGATCGCAATACAGTGTGAAGTACCAGCGATACCAGTTACCCCTTTTCAGTGATTCTTGAGTATCCGGAATGGTGAGACGAACTAAACCTGGTGTTTGCGATAACTCAAACGGAAGCCGATAGATATCATTACCCGCTTCATCTTGCAACACAAACTCTCCCACAGGGGCTTGTTCTGGAGAATAAGGAACATAAAACCACAATGTTGGGTGTGCCGCAAAGGTTCTCCCCCAGTTTGATTCAGGAACTAACGCGGTTAGGGGAAAATTCATTGGGGGACACTTGCTACGACTTCCACCTCCGGTGCGGTTCCCACTTCTACCATCAGATTGAAAGTCAACATTATCATCATTTTCCTGGGCGAACACATAAGGCATGAGTTGTCCCGGAATGCTAGGAGATTCTGTGCTTAAACCTGAGGGAAAATAGCTCCAACTAATACTGTAGGCTAATGGAATTAACCAGTATTGAATATTCATAGCGCTCGGCAGAAATAAAATATCCCGACAATCGTAAACGCGACTATCGACGGCATCAGAGGTAACCAAAGTCCGGTTCGCCACAGGGAAACAAAGCTGCATCCCCCCAGTGCGGCTAACGCTGTACCCCCAGCTACGATCAGATAGAGTCGCCGATGATGCCATCCTCCCATGCATACACCTGCGACTCCAGACCAAGCCCAAACCCAAAGCACATCACCCCACTGTGGGAACCACCATACCACAGGTCGCTGATTTAATACGGCACTGATGATGTGACTCACCATCTGCGCCTGGATTTCCACCCCTGAGAGTTCTTGAATCGGCTCAAACGCGGCACTGTAGGGAGTGAGATGATAGTCTCCATAGCTGTTGTCGATTGTACCAATCAGTACAATGCGATCGCGGATTAAGGTTGCCAATTCCTCATCTTTTGATCCGTCTAAAATTTGCTTTAAAGGTACTTTTTGAGCAATTCTCTGTGTTGCACGATAATTCAGCAACACTTCAAAGCCACCGGAATCGAGATTATGATAGCCTCCCCTGTGGCGTTCCGATTTGGGGAAGATACGGGTGCCGATTTGAAACTGGGTGCGGGAAAGCCGTTTAAATTCTATATCCTGTAAGGTTAAATAGTGACGGGCAATCTGAAAACTAAAGGATTGCTGAGTCTGACATTGGGTTCCCGCCGCCATGCCAAAAATCTGGCGTCGGATGACTAAATCTGGATCATTGGGGAGATCACTAAATCCTACCTGCTGCACCGGAACGCCTGATGGTGGGGGAATTTCCGGGGATTCTCTAGCACCGCCCCCGATTTGGCAAATGTCGATAAATCGCTGATCTCGCTCACGAATTGCTTGTTTGGCGGCGTCGGGATCTAGTGTAAACGCCACTGGATCACGATAAATGTCTAACCCAATGACGGCGGGTTGGTGGGGTTTAATTTTGTCCAAGAGGTTGACTAACGCCTGATCCGCCAGTGATCCTTGGCGTTTCATTCCCTGCTGATCTTGATATTGAATATCGGCAGCATCTATGGTAATAATCACTAGGCGATCATCGGGTAGTTCTGTCGGGCGCATTCGCATCAGAGCATCAAACGCCCAAAGTTCTGTAGATTGCAGGAACCCCAACCACCGCACTCCCATCACCAACCCTGTCGCGATCGCACTACTTAACAGGAGAGTTTGCCAACGGGGGCGTCTGGCTCCCATGATAGAAGGTTTAGGGGCAGGTTTTGGCTGTTGCCGCCAATCTTGCCAAGAGGGTGCGATCGGTGTCGGTGTTTGTACAATGATCGGTAACCAGCTTGCACCGGGAAACTCCCCCTCTAATCCTTGCAATCGTTCCCGCGCTTTCCGTACCGCTAAATCGAAGCATCGCCCCCCAGCCAACTCAATCAGAAAGTATTTAAGGAAGGCTTGAGCCACATTATCCGGTACCGGTTCGCGCATGACAATAATGTGGGGAATATGCAGATCCGACAGTTGTCGCGCTAATCCTAAGCCATCGCAGGAGTTAAAAATGGCTAATTTTAACCCTCCCGCGATCGCTTCGTTGAGGGCGTGTTTTAATTGAGGAATGGTTAAACGCTCATGGGGGTTGATATAAATCTCACCGAAATCGCTATCCCCTTGGCTAGAACTATGTCCGGCAAAAAAGAGAATTGTCCATCCCTGATTATGCCAAAGCTGCTCATTTAACTCCTGTCGGCGGGGTTCGACTAAAAAGACGGTTTCGGCACCATCCAGACTGGCGAGGTATTGCCGATCCACATCAATATCAATTCCCGTTGCATCGCCGAGAATTGCCAATACTCTCACGGTTTGAGTTGGCGGTTGAGTTGTTTTTATCGGTTCAATGTTGAGAGAACTCAACGACACTTCGGCGTGGGGATAATCTCGAAAAAATCGCCAGGTATACCAGGGTAATTTTCTCAGGTTACTGTCTTCGGTTTGAAGAATGACGCGAATGTCTTGATTCGGGTGAAATTGCTGATAAAGTTGACGGCATATCGGACTAAAGTTTGGGGAATCGAGCCAGGTATCAATCTGCTGTTGTAATTCCTGACAAACCTCAGCAAAATCCGTTTCGCCAACGTGAGTTACGTCAGTGTGATCAATTTGGATATCGTCATCAATGTCGATGGGTTGAGGATGAGAGCGACTAATAATAAATGAACGAGCCTGATAGAGTAAATCGTAGAGTAATTGCCAGTGGCGGTAAAGTTCCACCAAATGAGGGGCGGCGGGTAAACTGCCGATTACCTGCCGATTTTGGGGTTGATCTTGTACCTGTAACTGAGCTGTAACCCAGGCAAAGCCATTGTACAAGTCTCCTCGTCCTAGGTTCAAGATCACTAAATTACTCATTAGTCGCAAAGGGCGCGATCGCGAAGTTTTCAGTAATACTAAATTCACCCAGCGCCACCCGGATGCTGAACTGTTTCCCGACGGGACAGGTGAATCGTTTCAGTTGAATTAAATTATCCTGTATTCGGGCTTGGTATTCCTGAAGTATAGCACCTGATTGAGAGAGTAAGGCAACGCGAATATTAGGGGGTAAGATAGGGGTTTCTCCCACCGGATACAGTTGTACCCGAACACCGACTCGTTCGTCTGTCTCTCGTGCTAAACCCACCAGCAACGCCACGGCTTGATTGTTGAGTTCTATGCCCAAATCGATTACCTTAATCCCTTCAACATAAACCTGTCTCTCTTCGTTGAGTTGAGAGCGTTTATGTCTAAAACTAACAGCAACCTGAACTGAATCTCGGCTTAAAAATGCGTCTAGAGATTGCCAACCCAACTCAAAGATATTTTGCCACCATTGTCCTAGGTTAATCCGAGGTGGAGCAGGTTCTGCCACTCTTTGAACTTGTCTTAACCGTCTTTCATATAAGTCTTGACGCCATTTTTCATTTGTGACAAATGCAGCCCATTGGTCATAAGAAACCGCAAGACGCGGGGTAGAAACCGAGGTTTGACTCAGTTGTGCCAATAACCGTTCAGCGGTTTCCTGGGTTAAAGACGGTATTGATTCAATTTGTAAAATATTTGGGAAAACGGGTTCAGGTTGAAGTAACATCAGAGTAAGATCTGGAGTTAAATATTGTCCAGAAATATAATACGCGCGATCGCTTTCTTCATATATCCCGTTTTGCTGCAAATTCTGATAGCTAATATATCCCCACAGTCTCATCCAAGATGTATCGAGACTATCCAGGTTTATTTGTACAGCCAGATAATAATCGGCTCTCCAACTGACAATATCGACCCACTCTTGAGGAACACAAACCTCATCTAAATCCGTGCTATCTGTGGGAATCAGCGCTAGTCGAACATCACCGAAGTTAATTAGGCTACCATTGATGAATTCCCATATACTGGGTAAGAATGATTCTGTAAAAGTACGAATTTGAGTCGATTTGTCACCCTCTTGTTCTTCTTGACACCATCCCTCCAGCCAAGGGATAAATGCCGTTAAACAGAGTTCATTCAGGTAGGCATTACAGCGAGTCATCGCATTAGCATGATTTTGCGATCGCTGCCAAGCTTGTTGTTGTTCTTTCTCGGATAAATTCAACCAAACTTGATCAGGATATGTTGTTGATAATTCTAGTAACTTAAACATAATTTGTTTATATACGATTTTTTTTGTTTAAATCTAAGCAATACAACTGATTGAGCCAAATTTCAATAACCTTACTAACTTGTTCTTTTTCGGCTTCTAAAGAAATTCCATAATTTCCATAACTCCACTGAAGTAAAACCTTCTGTAATTGCTGTTTAGCGTGGTTAATCGCTTGGCTTATGTTTTCGTTGGGCAGCAGCCGATCGATCTTGTCTTCAGGCATTCTCTGGGCATATCGCATTTTCAGGATTTTCCTCAATTTCATGCTGGATAAAGCCGTCAACAATTGGCAAGATACGACTTGCTTATAGTAGACTCTAGTGACTTGCTCAACATAACTAAGCTGTAGTTTATGGATTGTTTCCCTAGCGACTCGTTGCAAATCAGATCGAATTGAAATTAAATTTTGGTCGATGGTATAGGTAGACTCATGGTCTAAATCCTCAACCAAGGTATCAATACTCCTGTTTTGCCCATAGTACAATCTAAGGAGTAATTGGGACTGGTGATTGAGAGAATTAATAGTAACCATTAACGCCCGATCAATCTCATGAGTTTGATTAGGATTAGTAAATCGCTTTGACAAAAACTCGTTCACGTAGGTTTGACTCCAACTATCCAAATCAGGGGATAACTGCGTCCGCATCAAACTATCTAGTTGAGTTAACAGAGGAGATTTGTAGGTATTGGCGATAAAACGAGCGATTGTCCCTTGATTGACTCCCACTTTCTTGGCAAACTGTTCTTGAACCAGCAGCGAAAGTTCGTGAGGATAGCACAAAGGCATAACCGCCTGACGAAATTGCTGGGGAATTTTACTCCTAATTTTTTCTAAATTTTGATCAATAGTCTGGAGTTTTGCCTGTAAATTAGACGTTATATGATTGATAAAATCGTCATAACCTTGGTCATACTCCACTATTTCCCAAGGATTAACTGATAAATCATAGTGTTTTTCATAGCTATCGGCATCTCTTGAGGTTTCTACAAGTTTCTGATAATTGCGTAACGCATCAATACAACTCGTCATCCATTGCTGAATCATTTGTGCCGTTACATTTGAGCCAGAGGAAACCTGTAGGGGTGTATTCGCAACAAAGCGATTCAGATTATAGGCTCTAGCTGTTTCTTCAAAATCACTTCGTTCAGGTTGCACCCATGCCCTACCTTTCCTTTGGATCGGGTTATAACGCCGATTGTTTTTATAGATAGGAACAAAATACTGCCAAGCAAAGCAATATTGAGAAATCATCGGTTCCCTGAGTCCTTGGCGCAATAAAGCCTCTTTCAATCGTTGCTGGGCATTATTGAATTTTCGGCGACTGGTGAGATCCACATTACATAAAAGATGCCAGTCAGATTCCCAATTCATTTGGTCGAGGATGATATTCTTAAGGGCACCTTCTACATAAGTTTTCAAATTAGCGGCATGACTCGTAGTCGCTTTATAGTTATCAATAATTTTTTTTAAAGAGTCGCGATTGTAGAGAACATCCGTTGTCAGGTCAAAGAAATGGAGACAGGTGGCTAGAGGGAAGGGGAATTTGCGGGAAAACTGGCGGATAAAATGACAGCGAGAGGTATCCAAATAAGCAACCAGATGGAGATGGGCAAATTGTTGTTCCGATTCAGGTAGTGAGTCTTGGTTGATGATACTCCAGAAATAGTCAACATAATCGTCCGTGTACCAGTCTGGATGTAACTGAACCAGTTTTTCCATGCGGCGTTTCAGGCGCTGTTGCACCGATGGCTTGAAGCGAGGATAACCATGGTGGCTGGTTTTCTCGTATAAAATACAGAATTGATCAATAATCTCCTGAGATTGTCCATTTGACATGGTTACTGGCTCGTGTAGAACGTATAATTCTGATAAGCTAGTGTTGCACTAATTTAACTGTATCAGAAATTGCTCCGAGAGAACTTCCGCAGCGACTCAAGGCTAGAGAGTGTCGTGTTTTCCCGTTAACTGCATAAATCGAAAAACTCAACCCTGATAAGGAAGGTGCATCGTTAGCCTACCTAAATGCATAAACTCAAAAACCAACCTCAATAAGTCAATCCCAGGTAAGTTGTCATGCATTTAAATTTGGTATTAGTAGCGAGCAAGATGCAAAGCCTGCGGCATGGCTTCGCTAAAGCCTGCGGCATGGCTTCGCTAAACGCACTACAAGGGTTTCGCAATTATTGACATTAAGGTTTAAATGCCGAACAGCTTATCCGAATCAATTGGACTAAGCCCAGGATTAGTTAACCTGACTATTATCCTGAGAAATCCCGTTGACGACTTGAACGGGATCAACAGCTAAATTGGCGACAGATGTTCAACTTGTCCTGTTAGGTCATTAAAGGAGAAAAAATGGATCAAAATAATTCTTCGGAGAGCGTCATCAGTCTCAAGTTTGAGACAACTAGACTTGCGGTAATTTCTAAAATTATTGTATTGATACTTTGGGGAGGTGTATTCGGATACGTTTTCTCAAAAGAGGCGGTCAGAGACTTGGAACAAGCGGAGGCAATTTCAATTGAAAAATGTTCTAAGGAAATATGTATTGAAGAGGTTTTAGCCTATAAAGAGAGCTTATCGGATAACTCCAATAAGCTGGCTGTGAAGCCTGCTTATGCTATTCCCCTCATGACCGTTTCCTTCAGTATTCTATTTGGATCGTATGAGTTACTCGCCCTAATTATCAGACTGGTGCTAAAAAAAATAATTACAGGATTTTCCAATCATTCATAAGACCCAATCTCTGGGGAACACCTTGTGCTTTCACACGCCAGGGTTCTGTGCGATCCTCACTTTTCATGGGAAGTCTAGAAACCTGAATCGGGGCGGGTTTAGTTCCATCTGGGTACAACCAAAAAGATAGTGGTGAAACCCGCCCCTACACACTGAATACTCACGTTGCGCCACATACTGTGAAAAGTCAAGTGCGATCGCCTGTGAAGTCAGTTAGTAGCAGGAATCCCATGCTCTGTAAGGCGGGTGGGTAATGCCCACCCTACGGTATACGTGCGATCGCAGAAATTTTTCCCCTTAACTGCATAAATCGCCAAACTCCACCCGACTAAGCCAGTGAAAGAGTTTGAGGCGTTAGAGGAAGGACACATTGGCGACGATGACAACGAACCAATCTACCGTTATCCAGTTCAGTCAGTTATTCGCCATACCTGACGTTCCAGAAGGAGAGATGACTGTGAAACAATCGGGTCAGCATTTAACACCGTTTCAGCGCAAACTACTGCAAAAAAGCCTGCAAGAGGATTTACCGGAAAAGTACCGCCAGCGCATTGAAATCATGTTGCTGGCAGATGAAGGGATATCTCAAGCCAAAATTTGTCAAACCTTAGGCTGTTCTCCAGCAACCGCACGGCATTGGATACACATCGCCCGTTCTGGAATGGCACACCAATGGCAAGAAAGTCGGATTGGTCGCCCAAAGACGGTAAATGACCAGTATTTAGAGCGGTTGAAAGAACTGGTGAGCCATAGTCCTCGGGAGTATGGCTATTCATTTAGACGCTGGACTGGGCAATGGTTAAGTAAACATCTGGCGAAAGAATTGGGGATTGAAATTAGCGATCGCAACGTTAACCTTTTGCTGAAGAAAATGGGACTCTCCACTCGACCTAAATCCGATTCAGCACCTGAACAAACGGATTTAGAAACCCCGAAAAAATCTCGGATCAAAATTGGTGACTTACCATCGTCCTCTTCCTCCGAACTCCCAAAGTCATTCAATGGGATCAAAATCCGTAACTAGCTCTGCTAATCAGCGAAAACTCACTCATGGTTCAGCATTCATTACCCTTTTCTCAACAACAGTTGGGTCAACACCTTGCCCAAACCTTGGGACAAACGCTTTCCGATGGGGAACTCTCCAACTGCTGCCAACAGATGGAAATTCTAGAGCCAAAAGCAGGTAAACGATTTTGGCAAACAGAAGATGCAACGGCGGGACTCTATATCGTTTTGGCGGGTAAAGTCAGACTGCTCAATACGACAGATGATTTAATTACATCACTAGAGACAGGGGCGTCATTTGGGGAACTCACGCTGTTTCCAGAGGAGACATTTCACCCCTATGCGGCTAGAGCTTCCGTCAAGTTGAGGCTTGGCTATATTCCTGGTGATGTTTTGCGATCGCTCATTCGCCAGTATCCTGCGATAAAAGAGCATCTGTACGCCAGTGCAGTACGCCGAGATTCACAGGTGAGGGGGGCAAACACTAGCCAATCCACTGATAACTCATCGGTTACAGCATTTCCCAGTCAGTCTGAGGCGGTTGTCTTGTCTCAACTGTCTGAGGAACAAAAACCCCAGTCCCAGATAAGTCGAGCGTACTTCCCTAACCCTACCGTAAAAGTGGGTCAGTGGTGGGGGCGAATCACCCGACGCTATCCCTTCTTTGCTCAGCAAAGTGCCTCAGATTGCGGTGCAGCTTGCTTGGTGATGGTGGGGCGTTACTGGGGGAAGCGGTTTAGTGTTAATCGCCTGCGGGATATTGCCAATGTTGACCGTAATGGGGCGTCACTGCGGGGGTTAGCCGCCGCTGCTGAGAGTATTGGGTTTACCACTCGTCCGGTAAAAGCCAGTCTGAATAAACTGGCTGAACAACGGTTACCGGCGATTATTCATTGGCAAGGGAAGCACTATATTGTCGTTTATGAAGTAACTCGCGATCGCGTGATTGTTGCTGATCCGGCTATTGGTCAGCGTAGCCTAACTCATGCCCAATTTAAAGCGGATTGGACGGGTTATACCTTATTACTCCAACCCACAGCCCTACTCAAGCAGGCTCAAGCAGCCAGCACTCCCTTTTGGCAATTCTTTGAACTGGTGAAGCCCCACCAACTCGTGTTGCTGGAAGTATTGATTGCGTCAGTTCTGATTCAGGTTTTTGGACTGATTACGCCACTATTTACTCAGTTACTGTTAGATCGGGTAGTTGTACAGCGCAGCACGTTGACGTTAACTGCCGTCGGGTTAGGCTTACTTCTCTTTAGCTTATTTCGAGTCGCCATGACTGGACTACGGCAGTACCTTTTGGATCATACTGCCAACCGAGTCGATTTAGCACTAATTGTCGGGTTTATCAGCCATACCTTCCGGCTTCCATTGAGTTTCTTTGAGTCCCGTTATGTGGGAGACATTATTTCTCGTGTCCAAGAAAATCGCAAAATACAGCGTTTTCTCACAGGGGAAGCCCTGTCCATTCTTCTGGATTTATTAACTGTATTTGTCTATGTGGGATTAATGTTTTGGTACAGTTGGAAGATGGCGCTGTTAACATTGGTCATTGTCCCACCGTTTGTGGTATTGGCATTAATTGCGACACCCTTTTTGCAGCGGGTTTCCCGTGAGATTTTTGCAGCGTCTAATGAGGAGACAGCCTACTTAATCCAATCCTTGACAGGTATTCGTACTGTGAAATCCATGGCGGTTGAGCAGACGGTGCGTTGGCATTGGGAGGATCTGTTGGGCAAGTCGATTAAAACCTCCTTTTCTGGGCAGGTGATTGGCAATACACTCCAGACATTTAGCTTAACCATTGAAGCCGTAATCACAACAGTCTTACTCTGGTTTGGCGCGTGGCTGGTGATTCAAAATGAACTCACAATTGGACAATTAGTCGCGTTTAATATGTTGATGGGGAATGTGATTCGTCCCTTCCAACGGCTGATTGTGTTGTGGAATGAGTTGCAGGAAGTCGTGATTGCGGTGGAGCGAATTAATGATGTGATTGACACGAAACCGGAGGAAGATTTACACTCGTCCTCTCGTCAATTCTTACCCCCAATTCGCGGACATATTCGGTTTGAGCAAGTCACGTTTCGTTACCATCCCGAAAGTGATCTGAATACGCTAGAAAATGTCAGTTTTGATGTGCAGCCCGGGCAAATGGTGGCGTTAGTTGGGCGTAGTGGTTCGGGGAAAACGACGATTTCTAAGCTGGTTTTGGGACTCTATCCTGCGACTGAAGGGAAGATTCTCATTGATGGCTACGATGTTACCAGTTTATCCCTGCGATCGCTTAGACAACAAATTGGTGTGGTTGACCAGGATACGTTTCTATTTGGGGGTACAATTCGGGAGAATATTACAGTGGGTCATCCCGAAGCTACGTTGGATGATGTGATTGACGCCGCTAAACAGGCGGGAGCGCATCAATTTATTAAGGAATTGCCCATGGGTTATGAAACCCAAATTGGAGAAGGGGGAGGGATGTTATCGGGTGGACAACGACAGCGCCTTGCAATTGCCCGTGCTTTATTAGGAAATCCGCGATTATTAATTTTAGATGAAGCCACCAGCAATTTGGATGCTGAATCAGAACGGATTATTCAGACTAATCTGAATACGATTCTGACGAATCGGACAACATTGGTGATTGCTCATCGCCTGTCAACAGTACGAAATGCTGACCGAATTTTGGTGTTGGATAGAGGTGTTGTGGTAGAAATTGGAACTCACGATGAATTAATGGCAAAGCGGGGTCAGTATTTCTACCTCAATCAGCAGCAACTTACTGTGACAGGTTGAATGAAAGGTTAATCGCTAATGAGAATTAGAAAATGTCTAAGGAGTTGGACATCACTTCTATTTGCTGGACTAAAAAAGTTAAGTTGTTCGGCATTTAAACCTTAACTTCAATAATGGCAAAAGCATTGTATTGCGAGCATCTTGCTCGCTACTAATACCCATCTTGCTCGCTACTAATACCCATCTTGCTCGCTACTAATACCCATCTTGCTCGCTACTAATACCCATCTTGCTCGCTACTAATACCCATCTTGCTCGCTACTAATACCCGTCTTGCTCGCTACTAATACCCATCTTGCTCGCTACTAATACCCATCTTGCTCGCTACTAATACCCAAATTAAATGCATAACAGCTTAACAAACTTCAAATCCTTACAGATGACCAATGACTAATAACAAATGACGCTCTCTACCTCTAACTTTAATTGTGTCCACCGATTTAGTGTACTTTGTCATTCTGAGCGCTGTCCTGAGCGAAGCGAAGGAACAGAAGCGAAGAATCTCATCCCAGCGTTTAACCTCAAAGACTGTCAATGGTTCAGCATAAAAATTCATGAGACATTCCCTGATAAACTCCAATACCCCATTCACAATCAACACTCAATACTAACCCATGCCAAATCCATCTAGACAGGAATCGGATAGTCCGAATCGTTACTATCGTAATGACAATCAACTACCTGAAGCGATAAACTCTACCAATTCTGATCAGATAGCACTCCCGAATCCGGCAAATTTATCTGAACAGATGAGTGACGATTGGTCATCGTTGACCAAGGAACTGATTGATACCTTACCGCGAGTTTGGACGCGGGGGTTACTGTATTTCTTAGTCGTGTTTGCCGGGATTGTCTTACCCTGGGCAATGTTATCTAAAGTCGATGAAACCGGGAGTGCTAGAGGACGACTAGAGCCGCAGGGAAATGTGTTTAAAGTCGATGCACCCGTGGCGGGGACAGTGGCTAATGTTTTAGTCAAGGAAGGTCAATTGGTCACCAACAAACAGCCGTTACTGGAACTAGAATCCGAGGAGATTAAGAGCGAACTTCAGCAAGCTCAGACGAGATTAGAAGGGCAACAAAATCGGCTGACGCAGTTGGAATTAATGAAAAACCAATTGCTTCTGGGAGTTCGCGCTCAACAGCAACAGAATCAGGCTCAAGCCTTGGAAAAACAGGCTCAAGTGGAGCAAGCACGGCAAAATTTGGAGTCTCTCAGGAATTCTTACAATTTACAAAAGGAAGAAAAACTGGCTCAAGTCAATCAGGCAGAGAAAAACCTTGACTATAGCCAAACTGCCTTGAATTTAGCCGAAATTCGTTTAGCTAAGGCACAACGAGAAGTCCAACGTTACCGCAAAATTCAGGAGCAAGGTGTGGTTCCCGAAATTAAAGTGATTGAGCAGGAAGATTTGGCTCAAGAACGGCAACGATTGCAGGAACAAGCGGAGTCGGATGTGCAGCAAGCTAAGTTGAGGAAGAAAGAGCAACAAAGCAGCTATCAGAGGATTATTTATCAAGCTCAGTCTGATATCGAACAAGCCAAACTACGTTTACAAGAGCAGGAAAAGAGCTATCAAAGTTTGATTCATTCTGGAGAATTGGCTATACTGAAAAGTGAAGAACAACTCAAAGAACTTGATGCACAAGTTACAGCTCTGAAAGCAGAAATTTCCCAAAGCAAAAGTCAGATTCAAGCTTGGGAATTTCAGTTAGAACAACGAGTATTACGCGCTCCAGTGAGTGGCACGATTTTTCAGTTACCGATTCAACGAACGGGGGCGGTAGTACAACCGACTACATTAATTGCTGAGATTGCACCCAAGAATGCTTCCCTTATTCTCCGGGCACAAATGGCGACATCAGAAAGTGGTACGCTGCGTGAAGGAATGCCTGTCAAAATGAAGTTTGATGCCTATCCGTTTCAAGACTACGGGGTAGTTGAAGGAACGGTAAGCCAGATTTCGCCCACGTCTAAGATAACGGAAACAGCTCAGGGAGCGATTGCTACCTTTGACCTAGAAATTAAGTTGAAACAGACTTGTATACAAACTTCACAAGGGTGTACTACCTTAACGCCGGGACAGACAGCAACGGCTGAGGTAATTGTTCAGCAGCGACGCATTATTGATTTTATTCTTAACCCGTTTAAAAAGTTGCAAAAGGGAGGTTTAGAACTGTAGATATCTAAAATAATCTGCATTAGAGTAGGTTGTTTAACAAATTTAATTTTGACAAAATCGGAGGAATAGGATGTCCCAAGTCATTACGATTACCAATGAAGACATTTTGAATCAGGTCAAGCTATCTTGCCAAATTCCTGATTTAATTGAGCAGATTGTGACTCGTAAGATTATTACGACTGCGGCTAGTGAAGCTGGAATAACGATGGATACTGAGGAACTCCAAGAAGCTGCAAATAAGCTTCGATTAATGAATAAACTTCTCAGTGCTGATGATACGTGGACGTGGTTGAAAAAACAGAGTCTATCTTTAGATGATTTTGAAGAAATTGTTTATTACACGGCTATCTCTGGGAAGTTAGCTGCTCATTTATTTGTCGATAAGGTTGAACCCTACTTTTATGAGCATCAGTTAGATTATGCGAGTGCAGTGATTTATGAGGTGGTGCTGGATGATGAAGACTTAGCGATGGAACTATTCTATGCAATTACTGCAGAGGAAATGAGTTTTTATGATATTGCTCAACAATACATTCAAACTGTGGAGTTGCGGCGAAAAGGAGGATATCGAGGGATGGTTCAACGTCAGGATATGAAGCCGGAGATTTCGGCTGCTGTTTTTGCTGCTACGCCGCCGCAGATGCTTAAGCCGATTATGACGTCTCAAGGGGTACACTTGATTTTTGTTGAGGAGATGATTCAACCGGAATTGGATGAGAAAGTTCGCCTTGAAATTGTTTCAGATTTATTTACTGCATGGCTGAAGCGAAAAATTGAGCAAGTTGAAATTGTTAGTCGGCTCGAATCAAACAACATGGATTAAATTGAGCGTTTCATTTGTGTAGATAATCAGCCATTTAAACCTTGAAAGCCATCTGATGAGCATCAGATGGCTTTGTTTATTCTGCCCGAAACTTGCTATACCGTAATGTTTCGTTACTCGTCTTGACTATCTCCCTAAAAAAACATCTGCCTCATAACTACCGTTAGAGACAGATATTAGGATTACTAAGACAGACTAATTGACGGACAAAAGCCCAAGCTAAGTAGTTCCTTAGAAGGGGTATTTACTTTTGTCTTTAGTATCAGTTAATCTATCGTCGGCGCAGGGTGAAAGTGATCGTGGTAGTTATAGTTATAGTGATTGTAGGGGTGATCATTACCCCACCCTGAACACTCAATTCCTGTTCAGACAATTCTTGCAAATAGCTTTCAGAATCATTAAACAGATCAAAACCCGATGGAGACAAGTTTGAAATTGCAATGTTAGCCATTGAAAAATATCCTTCTATCACGTTAGTTGTTTGGGGTAAACTTAAGCGTTTGCTTGTTTAACCCTACTACTATAGTAGAATTTAAAATTATATGTGTAAAGCTTAAAATCAGCATTGACAAGAAATAAAAAGCACAGTTTTTTGTAGAATTCATTGGCTTACGTTTTTAGTATTGGAAAAGGCATTGAAGATCTGTAGGGGCGGGTTTCACTACTATCTTTTGATTGCACCCAGATAGGACTAAACCCGCCCCAATTTTTGCTATTTCATGGTTACTATGGTAGTTTCTGCACTTGGCGATGAGCAGTCCTGGGATTCACTTTAAAACCCTCTGATATAATTCAGAGGGCTTATAATTAAGGATTACTTCTACTTATTAAATAGAAGCTTATCCTGGCGCTGTTTACAGCATCTTATTCATTCTACAATTATGTAGATCAAAGACGCATTATCCAGGTCTGTGAGGGCTTTTAGGTTTTGATTGAGCAGCCGAAGCGATGATTGAGACTGTATAGGCTACTAGAACAACAACAGCACAGGCAGGTGTTGATATAGCACCTCCATATATTCCTGTTCCTAATTCGTCCTCAGATAGTTCTTTCATGTAACTTTCTGAGTCAGAGAACAAGTTGTATCCTTCAGGCTTCAAATCGGAAACTTTGATTGTAGGCATGGAATATTTTATCCCTATTCAAAGATGTACAAGGTAGTAGATTTCTTCTACTACCTTGTTTTTATTGTAGTCTATACACAGCATAAAACCGTAATGATAAATGAAAAAACAGGGAAATAATTAATACATTTTTTCCCCTAAAACATTGGATTTTAGTCTAAAAAAATGCCCCTCAGGTGAGAGACAAGCAGGAAGATTAGTTTTAATTTATCAATAGCTGTAAGTTTAGGCTCAACTCAATATATTGATACTTAGGATTATTTCATTAAAACTATTGAGCAAGATGTGTAGAGTGGTTTTTCTTCTCTAGCCAAGCCTGAAATAGATACTCCAACATTTGCTCCCTTACTTCCCTCAATTCAATCGGCAACCACTTCTCAAGTTTTAGAATGTGGTAGCCTAGTTGTGTTTGAATAGGATCAATCACTTCTCCTTCAGAGCGATTGGTCACAGCTTGGGCAATTTCTGGTTGTAACTCTGCGAGAAAGTGAATACCCAAAAAACCACCATTTTCTTTTGACTGCTTCCCTTGAGAATAGTCCAGAGCTAAAGCGCAAAACGAAGCGGGCTTTACTCGGATAAGTTGGATGATTCTCTCAGCCTCCACCCGTTCATACACTAAAATCTGAGATAGAGCGACGCGCCGATAATCATTGCGGTTACTCATATAATGAGTATCAACAGTTTCACCGAAAAGAATTTCCTTTAACCGTTGTGTCAGTAGTGATACCTGAATTTCTCGTGACCAATCCTCTACAGTCATACGCTGCTGTGCCAACCATGCCGAGGTTTCAGGCGCACTTAACAGCTTATGTTCTTGACGGAAGCTATCCCCTGCGGCTTGTAACTCTTCCTCAGAAATAACAATTCCTAGCTGCTTACAGGCATTCATAATCACGGCTTCTCGTTCAATCGCAGCAGCTATTTTAGCTATTTGGCGAGAACGTCGTAGATATGCAAGTATTTCCTCGTCGGTTGCTGGTGGAATGTCTGGTCGTGATAATTTAGAGATCAAATCTTCTGACATACTTTTGAAGGAATTAATGGATATTGGTTAACGATTAGATAGGGCAAAGTAATTTTTCATTGAAAATATCTTCAACTTGGATTTTCCTGAGATGTAAATCGCCATAGAGATTGAGATAATCAATTTCTGTAGCCGTTGATTTGCCCTTTCGGATAGCTGCGATCGCGGCATCAATTTCCCATCGCTCTTGTAAACCCATTAAGCAGACATCCACACAATTTTGGCTTAAAGAGTAGCGGTAGAAATCAGGCACTGAAGGTCGCCAACACCCCTTTGGCAGACCGGGGGGAGCTTCCCAGAGCGCTCCTGAATGAGAACCCGTAGACTTAAACGTAACAATACCGGGTCGTTGTGGGTTCTGCACATCTAACGGATTGAACAAGTGACTCTGGGCAGACCGATGAGCAACATTATGACGAACCATCACCACATCCAATAGTGGACTATTAGACCACATCCTTGCTAGATTGACATCGTGAAAAGAAGCACCAATATAACGAACAGCTCCCATTTGCTTGAGTCGCTCTGATGTGCCAATCATTCTTTCGACCGTGCGCTGATAAACAGAATTAGCGCCTCTTAAATCGGGAGAAAGCTGCAAGCAATCCTTTAAAACTGATCCATCATTCGTACCCACCCAGCCCCAAAACAATATATCAATGTAGTCAATTTTTAGTTCCAGAAACTGATCTAATAACGCCGAGATTGCCATCTCAGGACTTTTGATGTAAGTTACCGTCGCCAGCACCACTTTCTCGCGTACCGATGATTTCCGCCCGCATAATTTACGCAGGGCATCAGACATGGAACTATAGATATAGTGGTGCAAATCACTCGAATAAAAAAAGTAGTTAATTCCTTGCTCGAAAGCGTAGAGAGTGTCTTCACTGGAAATGCCACCACCACCCCCTAATCCCAGACAACTAACGGTTAAATCAGTCCGCCCTAGTTTACGGTAAAAAGGCAAATCAGACTCCGAACTTTTATTCACAATAGGGCGGATTTCCCGTGATGAGACGACTGGCGACGGCGTGAGATCAGTTAGTTTCATCGATTCAACGGTGTGTAAATGTCTTCCGAGTTGGCGTTGAGGTAGGAACGCTGCCAGTCAATCCCCAAGCGGGAGAATTGCTGGAGGATAGCGTTCATCCGACGATTTGGCGAGTCATCCCCCTTCTGCCAAGCATCCAGTAAACCATTGGCAACAATTTGGCAGCGATTCATCCCAAAACTTTCTTGGGCTGCAAATTTATGATCAGGTTCCTCTGCTAAACCTAGCCCAGGTGCAAGTAATTTAGTGAATAGAGGCACCTCTGGGTGAAAATGCCCTCGTGTTTGGGCATAAATACTCTCAAGAACCTGACGAACAGCCTCATAGTTAGACTTCTCAAAATAGAGAACTCCTGAGTCATAACGTTCATAGTCAGTGGGGTTGTATAGTGCCTTAAAGGTAAATGGAATGGAAATGTCGTTCAACTGCTGTGTCAGACTATTCATGAGTGCGATCGCGCCTTCAGGGGTTAGGCTGAAGTAGACGCGCACCAGCTCTGGAGAGTAGCCTGGATGATGATGACTCTGGAACCCTGCATCGCCAACTGCCATGTAAAACCCGTTTTGTACAACATTTTGGGGCATCCGAATCGCTACCCAGTTCCCTACATCCGTCTGCATTTCAACAGGTTGGAGATGTTGCGATCGCTGGATATGTAACGTCAAACCGTTCTTCATTACAGCAAGAGTGCCATCACTCTCTTGCCTGACGACATACCAACCCGGATCAAAATATCCCTTTCCCTGATTGCTTTGGTGCAATTGTTCGTAAAATCCAACATCTACCCCCAAAACAGTCTTATTTTCCAGATCCAAGGGCAAATTATTCCCCTTCCCATCGAGTGCTAGGGCAGTTCGCATCGAACCGTTGTAATAAATACCGTAGAGAAAATTACATAGTTGCAGACTCAGATACTTCTGCTGTATCTGTTCAGGCATTGTCTGAAAACGGGCAACTGCCTCAGCCGGTAATTCCCATGGTTTGTAGTCTGGATGACGTATCGAGAATTTAGACTGAATCTCAACCTTATTAACAATATCATCCAGAACATCCAGTAATCGCCCAGTTGCCTCAGTCGTTCGCTGAGTTTGAGGAGAATCGAGTAATTGCATAATCGTTTGATTGTAACTAAATATCTTGGAACTTACGCTTCTTTCTTACTCCCCTCTCCCCCGCGTGGGAGAGGGGTTGGGGGTGAGGGGGTTGTGGCTTAAGTTGACACGGATCGACACAGAAGATCCCCTAATGTGGCATTTGTGCTACGCTGAGTCAATTGAACCGCCGCCGCACCAAAAATCGTCGCCATAGATTGTTCCGGACGACATAACAACGTCTTGGCAACTTGAAGCATGGCAATCCCCATATTGCCAAAAGACTTTTGATACTGAATCATCGCCTGAATCTGTTGAATCAACGCCAAACCCGCAAATTGCACCACCCGACGCAAGAAATCAGGGCGATGGTCTAAGATTTCCGGGAATGTGTCAAAATAAGCTTGAGTCAGAGCCGCAATGGAAGGCTGAAGCTGTTCTAGGGGTGTCGTAGCTAAACCCAGAGACTCTTCGATACTGAGTGAATTACTGATCACCAAGCTACTGAGCCAAATTTGCACATAGCTAGCAATCAATGTTCCCAAATCAAACGCTGGATCTCCCCACGTCGAGCGTTCCCAGTCAATAACACGGACAATGCTATCACTGGTTTGCTGCCAATCGCTGTGAACCAGGATATTATTCAATTTCAGGTCATTGTGCGTCAGACAACAGGCAGAAAACGCACTGCCTAATTCCGCGATCGCACACCCCAAACTATCATACCGCTGATACAGGGCAAAAAACTTCAACCCATCAGCAGGCACTTGACCGAAAATTTCGGGTCCAATTCGTTCCAACCCCTGAATCAACTTAGGGACTTGCTCACTTGTAAGAGTATCCGACTGTTGAACAAAGAAACCCTGATAATCTTGACAGTTAAACGTATCACGATGGAGAGTCGCCAAGAACGTACTAATTGCCACCGCAATTTCTGTGGGAAAACTATTTTCCTTACTGTAGAATTCCATTAAATCCTGGTAATCATCCAGGTAACGGCAGACAAGAATTGAATGATCCCGATCAAAATGCAACACGTCTGGTAGAAATGGGCGTAGATTTTCAACCTCTGGAAATTGCTGTAAAAACAGTTGCATTTGCCACTCACCCCAAAACTCACCAGCCGCTTTCCCATCCTGATTGTGCCGTTCCTGCTTAACCAAAAGCTTATGAGTGTCGGTCAACTTTACTAATAAGTTAAAGTTTTTGGCAGCAACTGGCTCAACCTGACTGAGATCTGGTTCTGAGGAATTGCAGAAACCATGCTTGACTAAATACTCGAAAACATTATGTGAATTTAACAGGAATGTCATAACCAATGAAGCTATCAACTTAAATCAAATGGCACGGATACAAGACTAATGTCGCTCCAGTAACCGGAAAAAAGAACCGGACTCTCTAGAGTTATCTAAACCTGAATGGGTAAATTATTGAAGTCGCTAAAACTGATTTGAGTGACCATGGGTCAGCGCTTAAATTCAGTTTTATCTGACTTTTAACAATCTAACGTTACTATAATTTACTAAAACTACAGGCGGCAAGCTTATTCTGGAACTTGTTTAGAAAAAAATAAATGAATTGGATCTCATCTTCTTGCCTGACAACAGAAAAACCGATTGAATTGGGGTAATCTGTCAGATTGGTGGGATTGAACCGCCTAGGGAAAAACGCAGAATCCACCCTTTCTCTAACTCCTCCAACTCAGCCCCTGTCTAGGACAGCCCATTTAAGCCTAGACTGCTTGTTACGGGTGAGAACAGTACAAGCTACTCAAGCTGAACCAATTTTTTTCAAAACTATGGATAATTAGTGTGACAGTTTTTTCCGAAACAAAACCATAAATGGCTTTCTACAGCGCTTTTCAAGTCAGTGAGGTACACAGACAGATCTCCGACTTCTTCAAGAAGTCGGAGATCTTGCTTAGAGACTGTACCTCATCAACCTGAAATCTGCTGTATCTGTTTCTCTTAAGTAGCTGGAGACAAACTTTGTACCACACCTCAAATGAAAATGCTATACTACCTAGCCATAATTGTTTTACCACTTAGGTAAAACACCCATCTGGCAAATATCCGGTATTAATACCTAGCTAAAGAGATACTGCATATCCTTACTCTCGATCAGAGATAGATAAGCTAAAAGTCATTTATACTTTCCCTCGATGGAAGACGAAACGATGCGTATACATCTCACCCGCCTCAGCTTTGCCACACTACTGCTTTGGGAAATCGGTGTCTCTTTACCACTAACCCTTAGTCTCTCACCTGTAGTCGCCCAGGCACAAACGATCCCCGATGAAACTCAAGCCGATCGCTTATTCCAAACCGGCACTGAGCAATTTCGCCAAGGTCAGTTAAAACAAGCCTTACAAACCTATCAGCAAGCCCTCACCATTCATCGAGAACAGGGTAATTCCCTTCAGGAAGCCAAAACCCTTAACCAGCTTGGAGAAGTTTACAACGGATTGAGTCAATATACTCAAGCACAGGAGGTTTTGCAGCAAGCCTTAGCCATTTTTCGTCAACAGAAGCATCGCCTTGGGGAAGGGTTAGCTCTGAATCATCTGGGAGAAAGTTACCGCAATTTGGGACAATTGCAAACTGCCCTCAAGCATCATGAACAAGCCTTGGCAATCCTGCGAGAGTTGGGTAATCATACCCAAGAAGCTGCAACTCTCCATAACATCGCCTCAGTTTACGAAATTCAAGGACAGTACGAAAACGCCATCCAGTTCTACGAGCAAGCCTTAGTTATTCAGCGCCAGGAGAAGGATCGGTTGGGGGAAGGAAGAAGCCTGATTGGACTAGGGAATACTTACATCCACTGGAAACGGTATCAAAATTCTTTGCAGAATGCAGACAAAGACTTAAAGCTCTATCAAGATGCTCTCCAGGCTTACGAACAAGCCTTAGTTATTATGCGTGAACTAGGTGATTCGCCTCAGGGTGACAGCTACGCTGCACGGCTTGGTGAAGGCTGGAGTCTCAATGGGTTGGGTATGGCTTACGCCTCCCTAAACACAACAGATGCCGAAGATGTTTTGAAGTTCTATGAGCAAGCCTTAGTCATTATGCGTGAGGTCGGAAATCGGGCTGGGGAAGCTACGGTTTTGTTTAATATTGGCAGAGCTCAGCGCTTTAAGGGTCAATTTGACCGCTTCGGAGAAAGCCAATTTGACCCCCTATTTGACCCTATCCGAGAATATCGACAGATTTCGTTGGACTTCTATGAGCAAGCTCTAGCGATTGCACGGGAGATTGGTTATCGTCCTTTAGAAGCAGAAATCCTTAAAAAGCTTGGGGATCGGGAGGAAAATTCGGAAACGGAACTGGAATTTTACCAGCAGGCTTTAACCGTTGTGCAGGAGGTGGGAAATCGTCCTTTAACGGACATCATCCTGCGGAATATTGCCCGAAGCTACAATGCGCTGGGATACCTTCAAACCGCTCAGGAGTATCGCGAACAAGCGTTGGCAATCAGACGGGAGCTGGGTATTAAGGAAGAGCCAAGTCTTTGGCAAGGAGCTACCCTGGTTACTTATAGAAAAGTAAACGATAAATTTACATTGGTGACGAGGCTGGAAGGAGAAGCCGTAATCCACTATGAACAGGGAGATGCTCACGCCAATCGCCAACGATACCAAGCGGCTTTGGAGTCTTACCAGCAAGCTTTGACAATTGTGCGCCAACAAGGAAACCGTTCTTGGGAATGGGTAATTCTCAACCAGATAGGGAAAACTTACCAAGGATTGGAACAAATCCAACCTGCCTTAGAAGCATATCAGCAAAGCGTAGTAATCAGGCGGGAGGTGTATAAACAGGCTCAACAAGAACCCATTCCCTATACGATTCGGGTAGCTGATCGAGTTAATATTAATGTCTCAGAAGGCATTAAACTGGAGGAGGCAATTAGCAATGGAGTGATTCCGGTAGGAGAAGGAGAGCCGATTACTACTCCTATTTCGATTACTGAAGGATTAAAAGTTACGGCTGGTATGCGAGATAGTCCAGAGTTCTATTCACAAAACGAAGAAGAAGAAACCCTAACTAATATGGGGGATATTTACCAATCTCTAGGACAGTACCAAGCGGCATTAAAGCCTTATGAAGAAGCCTTGGCAATTGTCCGGGAAGAGACAGAGGGGGATTATCACAGGCAGGGACAAATAATCTTTAAGCAGATGGGGAAAGTTTACGAAAAGTTAGGACAGCACCAAGCGGCACTAGAGTCCTATCAGCAAGCTTTAGAAATTGCCCAAGGTTACTGGGGCAATTCTGACCAAATACCTATCCTGCTCACTCAGATTGGCAAAGCTTACGAAACCTTAGAACAGTACCAAGCGGCACTAGAATCCTACCAGCAAGCTTTAAAAATTGCACAGGAACGTAGAATACAATATCGCAGTAAAGAAATAGGGTTCCGTCGGGCTGGTATCGCTTACGAAAAGCCTGATGAAGAGGTAATTCTGAATAGTATTGGGACAGTTTACGAAAAGCTAGGACAACCTCAACTTGCCCAGGACTATCGGGAACAAGCCTTGACATTCAAACGGAATATGGGCAACCCTCCTGAGGAGATAACGATTGGGAAGGCAGTTCTACTGACTGAAATTGATAAAAATGAGAACGAAGAAACCCTTGTCCAAGTACACAGGCTTGAAGGAGAAAGTGCCACCCTTGTTGCGGCTGGAAATACTGCAAATAATCAAGCGGCTTTGGAGTCTTACCAGCAAGCCTTGGCAATCGTCCGCCAACAAAGCAACCTCCCTTGGCAGGGAATAATCCTCCATCTAATCGGTTCAGTTTATGAGAAATTAGGACAAAATCAAGCAGCACTAGAGTCTTATCAACAAGCCCTAGTATTTATTCAGGAAATAGATAACCATCCTGGAGAACAGGCAACTCTCCTCATGCTGTTTGGAGGGGGTGCTGGTGATATCATCGATATTCGCTCGGAGTCTGGTAAAGTCACAACGTTTAATCGGGCAGGTGGAGTGATTTTATGGACACCGGAAACAGAAGAACTCTTAATTAAGATCGGGGATGCTTATAAATCCATAGGGCAAAACCAAGCGGCATTAAAGTCTTATGAGCAAGCCTTGGAACTTGTCCTCAAGAATGAAAAATTAAAATTATTAACGGAAGAAGAAGTTCGCAGTAAAATTGTTTCAGTTTATAATAACTCACAATACCAAGCTGCATTAGAATCATACCAGGAACTTCTTGCCAATCCACGAAACCGTGAAAATTCTTTGCTTCTTAACAAAATTGGCACCGTTTACAAAAACTTAGGGCAATACCAAGCTGCCCTCGAATCCTACGAACAAGCCTTAGCAATTATCCGCAAACAGAAGCAGCGATTGCCAAACTTTACTCCTGATAACCAAGAAGGAATAATCTTAAATAACGTTGGCGCAGTTTACGAGGAATTAGGACAGTATCAAGCCGCCCTAGAATCTTATCAACAAGCCTTAACAATTGTCCGCAGTTTGAATGGGCGGGGCACGACTCTAATTAATATTGGTTCAGTTTATGAAAAAATGGGACAGCATCAAGCTGCCTTGGCGTCTTTTCAGCAAGCGTTAGCGGTTGCTCGTGGCATAAACTCTCGTCCTGCGGAAGGGGTAATTCTAATTAACATTGGTCAAGTTTATGACCGTGTGGGACAACCGCAAGCAGCTTTGGATGCCTATCAGCAAGCCCTAGCCATTGTGCGTGAGGTAGATAATCGGGCTGGCGAAGGATGGGCGCTCAATAATATTGGAGAAGCTTACTATAATCTGGGACAGCATCAAACCGCTCTAGAGTATTACCAGCAAGCCTTGGCGATTCGGGAAGAGGTTGGCGATCGCGCTGGTAAAGGAGTAACGCTTTACAACATGGGTGCTGCATTAGAAGCACAAAATCAACTGGAATTAGCGATTATTTTTTATAAGCAATCGGTTCAATTCCGAGAAGAAATTCGGCGAGATCTTCAGGGACTGCCCCAAGACCAACAAGACTCCTATACCCAAACCATTGCTGAAGATTATCGCCATTTAGCTGACTTATTATTACAACAAAACCGTATCCTCGAAGCCCAACGAGTTCTCGATTTACTCAAAGTCCAAGAACTCGACGATTATTTTAACAACGTGCGCGGTACAGGAAATACAGCTAAAGGTGTACCCAATTTACCCCCAGAACAACAAGTTACAGACAACTACCAAGCCATTCTTGATCAAGCCATTACGCTGGGGAAAGAACTGACCCAATTGCGACAGAAAAGTAATCGTACTCCCGCAGAGGAACAGCGTATCGCTCAACTCGTGGAAATTCAAGAAACAATTCTTGCCGATTTCAACACCTTTATCGAAAGTGACGAAGTAGAAGCCCTCATTGCTCAACTCACTCCCAAGACACGTAAACCTGATTTAGTAGACGACTTAGAAGACTTTATCGGCTTACAAGATAACCTCAAAAATCTGCACCAAAATGCCGTCCTTCTCTATCCCCTAATTCTAGAGGATCGCATCGAACTTATCCTTACCACTCCTGAATCTCCCCCTATCCGTCGTACTGTCACCGTTACTAAAGAACAACTTAATCAGGAAATTTTAACGTTACATCAAGCCTTACGAAACCCTACCTATAATGCTAAAGCTCCAGCCCAAAAGCTCTACAACTGGCTGATTAAACCCTTAGAAAATGACCTTGCCGCAGCAGATGCAAAAACCCTGATCTACGCCCCCGACGGACAACTCCGCTATATTCCGCTTGCGGCTTTGCACGATGGTGAACAATGGTTAGTCCAACGCTACCGCATCAATAATATTACGGCGGCTTCTCTGACTGAACTCAACACAAAACCCCAATCCCAACTCAAGATTCTGGCGGGGGCATTTACTCAAGGACACTACAGCTTTACTATGGGTCAAGAACAGTTTGAATTTGGCGGTTTGCCCTATGCTGGAGTGGAAGTGGAAACCTTAGCCGAAACGGTTCCCAATACCACTCAACTCTTTGATAACGCCTTCAATCTTGAAGACACGAAACCGAAAATGGGTGACTATAACGTCTTGCATTTTGCCACCCATGGAGCAATTGTGGTAGGGACACCCGAAGATTCTTTTATTCTGTTTGGTGATGGGACTCCTGTTACCATTGCTGATGTCCGCAACTGGAACCTGAACAATGTAGATTTAGTCGTGCTTTCTGCCTGTGAAACTGGGCTCGGTGGTAATCTGGGTACAGGTGCAGAAATTCTCGGTCTCGGTTATCAAATGCAGAGGGCTGGTGCTAGGGCTTCTCTTGCTTCATTATGGACGGTGGATGATGGCGGCACTCAAGCGTTGATGAATGCCTTTTATGCGGCATGGCAAGGTGAGGCTATCACGAAAGCTGAAGCCCTGCGACAAGCCCAAATTGCTCTGATTACGGGTGATTATACGGCTTTGGGAGAACAACGAGGTGCTAGGGTAGCCGTGCGGGTGCGGAATGGGCTAAAACCTGAAGTCATGAATCATCTTAGTCATCCTTATTATTGGGCACCGTTTATTTTAATTGGCAATGGGTTGTGATTTAGCCTGAAGTTTCCCCCAGCCAAAAACTCTCCCACAGCCTCACCTTTCCACGATATATATCGTTGCTTTTGGGAATGGTGTTTCCAAAACGGGATGCTCCCGTTTTTTGCTACTTGGTATTGGCTAACGATTAGGATAGCGAGTTTGCTCCAACAGTTGTTCGGCAGAGGCTGCCCACTGAGCATTACCTTGAGCCTGATAAAGGTCTCTAGCATATTGTAGAACTTGCTGGGCATCACGTAATCGATTTTGGCGCAGAAAGACTAAACCTGCCCCATAATAAGCATTGGCATAATTCGAGTTGTTTTCAGCAGATTGGCGAAAGGCTTCTAGCGCTCCGTCTAAATCTCCCTGTTCAAATAAAATTGACCCTAGATTATAGTAAGCTTCAGGATATTGGGGACTAATTTTGATGGCTTGCTCAAATGCTGCTTTCGCCTGCTCAAGCTGCCCCTGTCGCAGATAAACCAGTCCCAAATGATAAGCAGGTTCTGGCGCATTGCTGCTCAACTGCATCGCGTTCTGGAACGCCGCGATCGCAACGTCATACTCTCCCAATTCAGACAGCACCAACCCATAATTATAATGGGCAACCCCCAATTCCGGATCAAGGTCGATCGCCTGTCTCAACGCCTCCCGTGCTTGGGGCAAATTATTCCCTTCCAACAACGCTGCCCCTAAATTCGCGTAAGCTAGAGCAAACTTGGGATCGATCTGAGCCGCTTGGTAAAACGCATCAGCGGCAGCTTGTAACTGTCCCGCTTGACGCAAGGCTAATCCTAGATTATAGTGCGCTGGGGCAAGCTGAGGGTTGAGTTGTGCCGCTTGACGAAATGCCGCGATCGCTTGGGCGACATTCCCTTGCTGAATTAACCTCAATCCCTGGTTTAGCTGTTCGAGTGCGGCGGGTTGGGTTGGCTTCAGAGGAGGGATAGATTGGGCAAGATAGTCAGTTGGTTCTGTCTGGAATAGCAGTACAGGGGTGCAGGGGTGTAGGGGTACAGGAGTGCATGTAGAAACCTGCCATGGCGCGTCTGGGTTCATGGGAACGTTTCCCACCCTATCCGACGCCAGAGAATGATTAGCAGCAACTGCACCGACGCTAATACTCAGCAATAGTAAGCTTAATTGATAGTACAAGGCAGACGGTTTTTTACGGGTACGTGGGTGTTTCATCATTCAACTGAACCAGATCTCATATATCTTCCCTGGCTTGCCTACTCAGCCAGCTATCATTGTTAAAAAAATATTAAGTTTATGTGGCGCTAAAATTATACCATTTTTATACAACTTTAACTGTTAAACCAGAGAATATACATAAAAATTAGAAGTCATTAATCAGGAGCAACCTTACTTAACTTAACAGTAATTTTCCTGACCCAACTGGGCTGAGATTATCAAATTGAGGACAGAACGCGCTAATTTGATAAACAGAGAGTTGCTCATCTGCTCCATATCCATAAATGCAAATGCGATAAATGCCACAGATGGGCAGATTAAGAGGTGAGCCAATCGCTTAATTTAGAGAGCAGACAAGACCTCACTCCCTTAATCGATTACTTGATTAACATTAGTCTGGGGTAAAACCATGAACCAAAACGCTGTAACAGCCATCCGTAATGTGGCAATTGTTGGTCCCTATTTGAGTGGTAAAACCAGCCTGTTAGAAAGTTTGTTGTTCGTTACCGGGGCGACATCTCGCAAAGGGAACATCAAAGATGGAAACACCGTAGGCGACGCCATAGCCGAAGCTCGCGATCGCACGATGACAGTGGAGATCAATGTCGCCGATACCGAATATCAGGGCATTCGCTTCAACTGGATTGACTGTCCGGGTTCGATTGAGTTTGCCCAAGAAACCTATAATGCGCTCATGGGTGTTGATGCGGCTGTTGTGGTCTGCGAACCCACGAGCGATCGCGTGCTGATGCTCGCCCCCTTATTCAAGTTTCTGGATGACTGGAAAATCCCTCACCTCGTCTTTGTCAACAAAATCGATCAACTTTCCTGTGACGGGGGAGCCTGCGGTCAATCCTATCGCCAGATTTTAGACGCCTTGAAAGGCATATCCTCTCGCCCCATCATTCCCCATCAGTACCCGATTGGCAAAGCAGAACAGCTAATCGGGTTTATTGATTTAGTCACCGAACAAGCGTTTCATTACCATTCGGGCGCTCCGGCTGACCCTGTACCCCTACCTGAGTCCCTCAAAGATGCCGAACATGCCGCACGGGAAGAAATGCTGGAAGCTTTAGCAGATTTTGATGACCACTTACTCGAAGAACTCCTAGAGGAAATTGAACCGCCCCAAGAGGAAATTGTCAAAGACCTAAAAATGGAATTGGGTGCAGATTTAATTGTGCCGGTATTTATCGGGGTGGCGGAACAAGATTATGGGGTACGCCACCTAATTGATGCCCTATTACGGGAAGCCCCAGCCCCACAAGCCACGGCTGAACGTCGGGGATTGACGGGGAAAGGTAGCGCAACCGTGGCACAGGTGCTGAAAACCTATTACACTCCCCAAGGAGGTAAACTTTCTTTGGCGCGAGTTTGGACGGGTCAACTCACCGATGGTGCGGTTCTGAATGGAATTCGGGCTGGAGGACTGTACCATATCTTTGGTCAGCAACAGCAGTCTACCCCAGAAGCCAAGGCAGGTGATATAGTCGCGATCGGACGATTAGAGGGGATTCAAACGGGTGACACTTTGAGTACAGACGAGAAGGGGGCAAAAGAATTACCGAAAGCCCCAGCCATGAAACCCGTCTATGGCTTAGCGATTACTGCCGAAAAGCGCAAGGATGAAGTTAAACTCAGTGGGGCGCTGACGAAGCTTTTAGAAGAAGATCCATCATTATCCTGGGAGCAACATGAGGACACTCATGAAATTATCCTCTGGGGACAAGGTGAAATACACCTAAAAGTGGCGTTAGACCGACTGCGGCGCAAATATAATTTGCCGATGGATACTCACCTTCCCCGGATTCCTTATAAAGAAACGATTCGTAAATCTACATCCTCCCACGGGCGCTATAAGCACCAAAGTGGTGGTCATGGGCAATTTGGGGATGTTTACCTAGATATTAAGCCCAGGGAACGCGGTGAAGGCTTTAGCTTCTCGGAAACGATTGTCGGTGGTGCTGTCCCGAAACAATATATTCCAGGCGTTGAGACGGGGGTGCGGGAATATTTGTCTCAAGGTCCTTTGGGATTCCCGGTTGTCGATGTGGCGGTTACGTTAACTAATGGGTCGTATCATTCTGTGGATAGTTCCGAACAGGCGTTTAAACAAGCCGCACGAGTAGCAATGACGGAAGGGATGCCCAAGTGTAATCCGGTACTATTGGAACCGATTATGGCAATTCAGGTGTCTGCGCCAACGGAGTTTACCTCGAAAGCACTGCAACTGATCTCCGGGCGTCGGGGACAAATTCTCAACTATGAACCGGTGTCGGGTTGGAACGGATGGGACTGTATTTCTGGGTATTTGCCTCAGTCCGAAATGCATGACTTTATCATAGAGTTGCGATCGCTCACCTTAGGGATTGGCTTCTTTAACTGGGAGTATGACCATCTCCAAGAAGTTCCCGGTAAACTGGCTGATAATGTCTTGGCAACCACAGGAAATGGCAATAGCAACGGGTAAACACTGAAACTAAGTTTGTAGTTGCGCTTTAGCGCCATAAGCACGCTTCGCGCCGACTACAAACTTTTCAGTCTGTGACATTGACTCTCAATAGGAGAAGTACAGGTGAATCCGTTTAGTAGCTATAAGGAGAGTGCATCCAATTGGATTACTTTCGTAGATTCGGAGTTCTATCCAGACTACTTAGATGAAGCCAAAACAATTTATGGAACTGTTCTTAAACAATTTATTAACTTAGTTAAAAGAGCCCAAAATTCTAACGACCTGCTCTTAAAAATATCAGAAGAACCGAATCCATCACGAATTCAACTTCTTCGGATATTTCGTAAGTATGTATCCCCAGACACTTCAGTTGAGATGTTGAAAAGGAAGACCCAAATCACCAAAATTATTACAGACTATGGAATACGCTTCCGTTCATTGGAGGAAGTTCGTCAAAAGTTAGCCAGTCGTCCTGATCCTGATGAAGCTCTCATGGCTATCCTTTTTGAATATAAAGGTCGAGGACAAAAAGGCTATGAACTAACAGAAGCATTTTTTTTTATGGTTCAACGAAACGTTTGGAGACGATTATGAAATAAAAGGACCTCAAAGAGCTGGACAGGACGTAAGACTAGACAAAGTGTTACATAATTTTCCACATCCAATTCCTGCCGATTTTCTTATATCTTTAGATCAAACACCTTTAGTTGTCGGATTTGCTCGTTATGATTCTGATCGGGGCGGCGCTCAGGAGGATGACCGTACAAGCGGCAATCGTGACAAAGTAACGGAAATTCGCCAATATGCCTCAACCAATAATGTACCACTTAAAATTCTTTTTTTGAATGATGGACCCGGATTAACACTTGGCTCAATGTGGGATGATTATGCCAACCTAGAAAATTATGGAGAGGGAGATGTCATGGTTTGTACTCTCAAGATGCTTGACACAAGATTTAAGCCATGGTTAGAGAGTTAAGTAGACTATACCACTTTCCAAAGCTTACAGTTGGGATCATTTCTAGATCCGGTGCTTCCTCAATATAAATCTTTAGTCCACTATGTAAGACTCTGTTCAGATCCAGCAGAGGTATTTGATTTGAATGTTTATTACCTTTCCCATTCAAAAAGTCACCCATTACTTCTGTACCTTTTGCCAATCTCCAAACAATTGTCTCCATCGCCAGAGGAGCATTGTCTATAGCAATCCATTCTCTATTGAGATCCTCGGCAACTGCTGGTGTTGTACCACTGCCTGCGAAAGCATCTAGAATCAAGTCTCCTGGGTTTGACGATGCCATAATAATACGCTTGAGAAGATCTGGGTTCTTTTCTGTTGGATAACCTGTAATCTTGATATTTTGGTTATGAGCATCTTTGAAGTCAAACCATATATCTTGTATTGGTATACCTTTGCTTTCATCTAGATAAACTTTTCGGCGCGGATTTCCATTGGGTGACCAGTAGATTTCCCCCCGTGCATCCATCTGCTCCAAAGTCTTGGGAGTGTACTGCCAATGCTTTCCAGGTGGTGGCATCATACCCCGCCAGGATTTGCCTGTCTCTCCATTCCTAACCCCAGGTGCATGAATGGGGACTTTCTTATAACGTCTTCCGGTTTCTTTTTCGATATAAGTATATTCCTTTCTTGAAGTTTCCTCTGTCCAAGTTTCAAAAGGTTGGTTCCAAACATAGTTATTTGTTTTTGTGTAGAAAAGAATATAGTCAGAAATGTTACCGTATTGTTTTTTCGTGTAATTTTTTGGATTGCATTTTTTTCGAGTAATCAAATTACGAAAGCTTTTCCTGCCAAAAATCTCATCCATGAGGACTTTTACATGGAAAGCCATATTTTCATCTAAATGCACGTAGATAGAGCCATGTTCGGCTAAAAGCTCGCGCATTAAGATTAGACGACATCGGAGAAATTCTAGATATTCTGCCCCTTCTAGCAAATCCTTGTAAGCATGATCCTGTTTTCGAGAGGCAAAATGTGAACCTGTGGCGTAGGGTGGATCTATGTATATAAGGCAAACCTTGCCAGCAAGACTTTGATCATTGAGTAGAGTGTATAGAACTCGCAAATTATCTCCATAAATGAGTCGATTTATTGGCTGACCCGGAATCTCAACTACACAGTTTAGTTTAGCTGGGGTTGTAGCCAGAATATCTGCCATCGGTGATTTGCCTTCATACTCCAGGCTTATAGAATTGTTATTGCTGTCTTTTGCTAGCTTTTTGTTCCTCTCTTTTTTGCGATTTTTACGGGGAATGCCTGTTGCCATTTCACTATTCTCTATAGTTCGTTACTCTCTTGACTATCACTTGGCTTATTTCCTAGAAATTTTTTTAAGTCTTCTGGACTAATTCGCCATATCCTCGGTCCTACCTTAGTAGCTGGAAGCCGCCCGGATGAAATCCAACGCTGAACTGTTCTTTGATGAACTCGTAGTCGTTGAGCCACTTCCGCTGTGGTGAGTAACTGCCTGTTGTCTTCCAACTCATTACCTGCCTCTGCCTTATTTGCTGATGAATCTTTGTGGTTATTTTGTCGCATAAGTCGCTTATGTCGCTATTATACACCCAAGTAAGTTAATATGGTTAGGAACTTGCGTAATTTTGGATTATGGGCGGTGGATCAGGGGGAACACCAGTTATGTTTCAGCTTGATTCGGCTCAAAGTCCATGAGGGTCATTGTCTCTATGTCTGATTCACAAAACTGGTATATTGTCAAGCAAAAAAATGGACAATGTAAAATTATTCCCAGCCCTCAAGTAGAAGGTGGGGAAGACTTAGAATGCTGGGGACCTTTTGCCTCTCAACAAGAGGCGATCGCACGTCGAATTGGACTGATTAGGGCAGGAAAATGTAAACCTGCCTAAACCACTAATTTCACGGATTAGAGAGAGATTAAGGTGGGGGTGACAGATTTTGATTGCACTGATTACACTGAGAGGTTAGTCGTCCATGGGTAGAGGATGATCAGATTGACATGACTTTCTTTTTCGCCAGATGTATCATGGCGCGTCTGGAACATGCATCGTCTACATCCCCTACTACCTATGGAGTTTTAACTGATGCCCGATCATTGGGGTCTTCGGCAATTGCCTGGTTGAGAACGTCTAGGGCTTTTACATATTGGGGATCGTCTGGCGTACCAATTTTAGTCCGATCCTTCTGTAATTCCTTGCGTTGTTCCTCAGTCAGTTCGATGACAATATCCGGTGGAATCCCTTCCTTATTAATATCACGACCACTGGGCGTCAAATACTTGGCAATAGTTACCGCCAAACCCGAACCATCTCCGAGTCCACGTACCGATTGTACCAGGCCCTTGCCAAAGGTCTGAGTTCCGACTAACGTGGCTCGTTCGTTATCCTGCAAGGCACCCGACAGAATTTCACTCGCACTAGCTGAACCGCCATCGACTAGGACAACTAACGGTTTATCGGTCAAGGCTCTATTCCTGGCGACCTCTTCATTTGAACTACCCTGACGATTCACCGTAGACACAATCTTGCCTTTATCGAGCCACATACGGGCAATCTCAATACTAGAGTAGAGTAATCCGCCCGGATTAGAGCGCAAATCTAAGATATAGCCATTAACATCCTGCGTCTCTAACTCCTTAATCGCCTCTCGCATTTCCTGTGCCGCGATCGCGCTAAACTGATTCAAGCGAATATAACCAATCTCACCCGTGGGTGTACTCCGATAACTGTAGCGTACTGGATGAATTTCAATCCGCGCCCGTGTGATTGTATAGTCGATTTCCTCCTCGTCGCGTTGAATGGTAAGGATCACATCAGTACCCGGTTTCCCGCGAATCAGTTGCACGGCGTCATTCACCTCCATGCCTTCGGTACTCTGACCGTCAATCTTGACGATTAGATCCTTGGCGAGAATACCTGCTTTAAATGCTGGTGTATCCTCAATTGGCGAAATCACCACCAACTTTTTCGTGTCCTCGTCCTGGGCGATTTGAATCCCCACACCCGTTAATTCCCCAGAGGTATCAATTTGCATGTTTTTGAACTCTTCGGGGTCCATGAATCGGGTATAGGGATCGTCCAGTGTCTCGAGCATTTCCCGAATGGCTTCGTAAGCTTCTTCCTTGTCAGAATACTCACGGTTTAAATACTCATTCCGAATGCCTCGCCAATCCACCTGGTTGAAGGTAGCATCTACATATTGGCGATCGATAATTTGCCAGACTTCATCGACTAGCTCTTTGGGGCTTTCCTGGAAGAAAGCCTGACTTTGAGATAAATGCAGACCAGCCCCTGTAACTGCAACCGTTGTTAAGACTACTGCGGTCGCCCCGACTACGAGGCTACGTTTTGTAATTACCATAATCCTTTCACAAGCTGGAGGAAAACGACTGCAAAGGAATTACGCTCACTCTAACACAGGCTATGCCAGCACGCTCCTGTTGCACATCTTTGTTATCCATCCTAACTTGCTTGCAGTCCGGATGATAAGGTTGTTGAGTTTTAAATCAGGATCGGTAAAGGGGAATGCGGCTGTATTTGCTCTGATCCAATCCCTACAGTGTATACCTATCATGCTTTTCAGGCATTTAATCGGTTACGGCTCCCCTCCCCGCCGCCAAACAAATAAATCCGAACTAGGGAAGTGTCCGGAGGTGTTACCGAAACAACTGGGGATAAATCTGTCGCCAAGCCAACCCAGAAAAAAGACCAATTCCCAAGAGTAAGCCGATTAACTGCAAAAACCAGAAATTGGGTAATCCGAGGGGCCAGCGCAAGAGGTCAACCAGAGCAGCAAGGGGCAATAGATTGGCAATAGTCCCCAGTATAGGCGGTAACGTTTCGCGGGGAAAATACGTCCCACAGAAGGTAAACATGGGGACGATGAATAAGAAAAGTGGCACGTTAATTTGGTCAATCGTTCGCATGATTCCCGCTGTAAACAGTCCCATAACGCCAAATAGCATACTGCCCAAAATAATCAGGGGCAATGATATCAGTAAATGCCAGCCTGAGTAGAGTCCCCACGCCACAGCCACTAACCCCGTTAAGCTGCCCGCGATGGTTCCTTTAGTCGTTGCCCATAGCCAGTCCCCCAAAAACACTTCCGTGAAGCTTAACGGTGCTGTGAGTAAAGCTTGCCAGGTTTTTTGGAACTTGAGGCGAATAAAACTGCCAAAAGCGCCCTCGAAAAAGGATTGGAAGAGTACGCCAATGGCAATCATACCGGGGGCAATAAATTTTAAGTAGGCAACCGTTTCACCGTGGTAGGTGACATCACCGACTAAGGGGCTAAGCCCATAGCCAAAAGCGACAAGATAAATGATTGGTTCAGAAAGCGGAGGCAAGCTATTTACTAACCAGGTTCTCTGATAAACCCTAGCATGACGATGCCAAACTGAGTAGACTCCCCAAAGGGTAACAGAAATGCCTTTCATTTTAATTTGCTATTTGATAAATTAGATTTTGAATGAATCCTTTGTGATAGCAGATTAGCTAACGGATAACTGTAGGAGCGGGTTTAACTCTAATCGTTTGTTGCCACCCAGATGCTAATAAACCCGCCCAGGCTCAATGCGATAATTCTTTGACAAATGACAAATGACGAAGGACAAATGACAAATTATTCAAGTGACGTACCTGTCAGGCGCAAAAATACATCGTCTAAATTGGTATGGCGACGGGTTAAGCTAACAGGATGCGTATCACTCAAATAGTCCCAAACAGGGTGGGGATTGTCGGCTGGTAAGCCAATTAGGTAACCATTGCCAAAAGAGCGATACCATGTTTGATACTGATGGGCGAGTTGTTGGAGAATTTCTGCGGAAATGCCCTCAATTTCTACCACCTCTGTGCCAACAGTACGCTCAATTAATTCCTCAGGAGTACCTTGGTCAATCATTTTACCCTGTTGGAGTAAAATAAGGCGATCGCACAATCGTTGCGCTTCATCCATATAGTGGGTTGTCAACAGCACTCCACAGCCTTTTTGCTTAAGCTGACTGACTAACTTCCAAAAATCTTGCCGCGCATGGGGATCAAGCCCAGTTGTTGGTTCATCCAGAAACACCACTTGCGGCTGATTAATCAACGCCCGTGCCAACACCAGACGCCGCTTCATCCCGCCAGACAGTTGATCAACCCGATATTTAGCATAGTCTTGCAACCCTACTTGTGCCAGTAACTCCCCTGCCCGTTTTCGGGCAGTTTTGCCAACAATCCGATAATGATGGGCAAAGAAAATCAAGTTATCGAAGACACTAAAATCGGGGTCAAGATTATCGTCTTGAGTTACAATTCCCATCGAAGAACGCGCCAAACGTCCTTGAGATTGGATTTGATGCTGTCCAAGTTGAACAAAACCCCGACTGGGAATCACTGCACCATAAAGCATTCCTACTGTAGTAGTTTTCCCAGCACCATTGGGACCGAGAAGACCCAAAATTTCTCCAGAATTCAGGGTAAAATTGACACCTTGAACAACATGATTTGAACCATAAGATTTCCACAAGTCATAAGCCGTGAGTACCACGGATCGGGTTTGAGGTTGAGCCGTTGTTATAGTCATAGGTAATGATGATTACACCGCCGATTGTTTACTTTGCCGCCAATAAATTACAGTTAGATTAAACAGTCCAAAGGTCAGCTTCCTTGACTTGTATTATATCGTAATACGAGTTTGCATCAAGCTATCATAGGCGGTTAAGACTTGACCTCACCCAATCAGGTTATTGGTCATTGATTCTTGATTCTTTGCTTAGCATAAAAAATATACTCATCCTCTCGATTCAGCTCACGAGCAAGCGCCTGAATATTAAGATGCTTGAGTACATCATAACTGTAGGTTTGGCTTAAATATGCCATAAATTTGTGTTCGAGGTAAGTGCCAACTGCTTTTCCATCTGTAACGCCATACAGCGATGGTTCATCGTAGATACTTTCAATTTCCGAGAATTTGGCGGCTTCATCTATAAGGATGTCGATTGTTAATTCCGGCTTCACAAACCCTTTCCTATTTGATCCATGATTCCTTGTAGGGGCGCAAGGCTTGCGCCCAGAAACCCGATCAAATATACCGCACTATTGTAGCTATGTCATGCCAGTAAGGTGGGCATTGCCCACCCTACTATTAATCATCTCTTACAGGCAAAGGAGTCTCCAGAATTTCCATCAACAACTCCAGCCGCGAAGGGCGAGACAAAAGTGGAATCAGGTTTGGCAGTGAGTAGTAGTCACCTGCAAAGGTAAACGTATCCACTTGTACTTGCCGTTCCCGCAACTTTTGTTCAATCCAGTCGTAGTAACTACCCACCTTGACGATGATCACATTTGGTTGCACATTCAACTCCTGACAATAGGCATCAAAAGCGTTACCAAAATAGGGCGCAGTGTTTTCCCCTTGATCCGTTACCAAGATAATTTGCTCCACCAACTGCTTACGCCGACGCATCGCCTCAACGCTACAGCCGATACTGGTTCCACCCCCAGCCCGGATGTGTTCAAACGCACGCTCCCAGTGGCTGTAGAGATGCTCCTGCGGCAGATTATTCGCCAAGATATCGCCCAATCGGGTATCGCGACTCAGGTTGGCTTGGACGGGGTAGGGCATTGTGTCAAAGGCATAGACAAACAACTCCGCTTCCGTAATCCCGGAAATCAAAGCCGCCAGACGCTTACCCACATCCAAGGCTTGATGCATAGAGCCAGACTTATCCACCAACAGCGCCGTGGGTTTGGCGATTTTGCCGCGCTTCTTCACCTGCTCATCCATGACGCGCTCTAACTGAGCGGTAGTGGCGAGATCTAACCCCGCCGCTTCAGCCGCAACTCGTCCCTTGAGGGCGGATACACGGCTATCCGATTGAGCCGCAGTCAGCTTTTCATCAATCAACGCCTTCACCTGGGGGTGTTCCATGGCTCCCCGCACCTTGAGAGACTTAAGGTTATTAATTACCTCTTGGGGTGTCATGGAATTAATCAGGGCGACTAATACCGTGGGTGTAATTTGCTTGACTGCACCAATGGCAATCGTGTAAGGAATCTTATGCGCCACAATCTGCCGCGCTTGTTCCGTGGGAGTTGCTGCTTTTGCTAACTGCTTCAGCGCAAACGCCAGACTATCCTCCGGAGGCGCATCCTTAAACAAGATGGCATTCGCCCGCTCACTCGGCTTAATGTGCAAGGTAGCGTAGAGGTGCTTCATGGACTTGCGTCCCCGCAACGCCGCACGGTCAAAGAATTGGGGCTGTTTTTCCCGCTTTTGCAAATAGCGCCGTACTGCGGTTCGGGCGCAACGAGGAACCTTCTGTTGATGCTGCTTCATGAAGTCTACAATTCGCGCCACTTGGTAAGGTGGAAAAGTTTGTAGCAACATGAATCCGGCTTCTCGGTGTTCCGTTAACTGACTGGTCAACAGATTCCCGACAAACACTTCTTTGTGGTCACGAACATCCCCTTCTTTCTGATACCATATACCAAGATGTCCATAGAAAATGGGGTCAAGTTCCACCATCATTTTGTGCAAGTCTGCAACCTTATTTAATTCTCGGTGAGGGGTGGTTAACAGACTGTTGAGCATTTCCAAACGCAAGTCGCGTTCTGCGGTATTCATGACAACCTCCTTTAATGAAAAGAATGGAGGCAAATGTCGCACGCTTTGACTAAAAATAGTGCCGCACAAGTTCAGAAAGCTGTTGGGTTTACCGTGGCAGGGTAAGGATGTATGCTTTCTTTGTTAGGGCGCGGCGACAACTGCCATTTTTTGTGAGTAAAAATTGGGTTGAGTAAAGGGCGACCCGATCATCTGTAGGGGCGGGTTTTACCGATAACATACAAGCAAAAACTGGTAACTTTTGTAAACCCGCCCTGTTTCCAGAGTTTTTAGTGAGTGCAAGCGGGTCACCCCTACATCCGAACCAAAGGTGACATCCTCAAATGAGGGTTAATGATTTAACCTGTGCCAAAATTTAAAACGTTTTAACTGACATCGACGTTTCCCCCGTAATGTTCAAGCTAACGCGCAAGTCAAAAAAGCTGTTGGTTCATACACGGGAATCGAACCCGCGACACATCGATTTCAAGTCGATTGCTCTACCAGTGAGCTAGTATGTAAGCTTTTTCGGTTGGGGCGCGAAGTGAATTTCAACAGTTGGAAATAAGAGGTATCCCGCGCAAGTTAGCAAAGCCTTATGACTTGGCGCTCTATCCATTTGAGCTATAGCTGCATTGAGTGCAGCTAGTAGGACTCGAACCTACAACCTCCCGCTTCGTAGGCGGAACAGTATGTAAGCTTCACAAGTAAGGGCGCGGGATATTGAATTTTGAATTTTAGATTTTGGATTGAAGGGAATTCGGTAAATTTACCGTTATCTGTACTGATCCAAAATCTGAGTGGATTGGTGCGATCGCGCAAGTCAAAGCAGCTTGTTTTTTTACACCTCTCCAAGAGGCGGAGAGGGCAGGAATCGAACCTACAATCTGAGTTGAAGTCAGATGTTACCAGTTTGTAAGCTTCTTCAGTTGGGGCGCGATCGCACCCGTAAATATCGCTATGTATTGAGTGGGAATTCGCACAAGTTTAAAAAGCGGTTTGTGTTTCTGAGCTACTCCCCCAAACAGCGGGGGAGAAAGGATTTGAACCTTTGACAGTTCGATTTTCAATCGAATGCTCTATCCGTTTGTATGCTTTTCTAGTCAGGGCGCGAATTCCACTTATTTCTGATGCAAATGCTTTAACCGTAAACGGCTTCAGGACGGATAATTAGGTCGCCGCTGGGACGCCGATCCACAACATAAGCGGTTAAGCGATCGCGTCCGACCTCAAAATACTGAGCAATGCGTTCCTTGACAACCGAATCCTTCATCCCAACTTGAATACCAAGCTGATTTTCTGGAATATCATAGGAACGACCTTCAAAGCGAATGTGAACCATGCTGGCACCTCCTAAAACTTGATTCGATTGGTGTTAATCAATCTATCTCTGGAGAGAACATCCTCATTTTTCTAAAACGACCAGCATTGAGTTGGGTTCACAAACACTGATAGTTCTTAGAGTAAAAAGCGCCGCTCTAAAGAATAGACCGTTTGGCTATAACGGATTTGAGCAGTCATTTGATTTAGACTGTTATCATTTGACTCTAAACGTTCTTTCTCCGTTATAGATGGGGTTGAATTTCGCTGATTCGGCTTAGTATCCCACTCGATAGGCGTGAGAACATGACGAACCAGAGGGGTATACAGGAATAACATAATGAACCGATTCCGATTACAAAAATCCTGATTGACCTTCGTGAAAATTCCCGACGTTTTATTCAATTTTCAAGGTTAAAACTGGACATTTGAGGTTGAGAGTTTTGCCTCTCATCTCTCTGTCATATATTTATACTACATAAATGCTACAGACTTGTCAACAGACTGGGCAAAATTTTTTTTCGGGGAGTTCCATTTGTGGAGGTGCAGGGGGGCGGAGGAAGCCTGTAGAGACGTTCCGGTGGAACCTCTGGAACATATTGGTCGGGCAGTGAGTGGAACATCTGGAACACATTGATCGGGGCGGGTTTAGTTACTTATGGGTAAAGCTAGAAACGATAATAGTAAAACCCGCCCCTACACACGTACTACGCCTGACTAGCGAAGCGAAGAGTCTGTCCCAATCAACAGACAATCCTTACCCTTAACTTTCAGCCGACTGCTGACGACTCTTTAACCAAGCTAATATGAGTCTTTACAGTACTAAAGCCAACAGATTCATAAAGCCGCAGCGCCCCCGACAAGTTTTTCGCATCAACGCCCAGCGCCATGGTGAAGAAATAGCGATCGCGCTTAAAACCACAACGTTCTAAAATAGTAATCCGGTCAGTTTGATCAGCGCGAGAACCACAACGCACGTTTACTGATAAACCGCGTTCTTGACTCACCTGGCGCAAGCGTTCCTCCGCCCAAGCGATAATCTGTTCCTGCAAATCACCGCTTCGTGCTGTCGGATGAACCCGAAACCCCAAAAATCCATCAATCACTGTATCAGTCGGAACAATCCACAGCCGACTAAAGCCGATAAGCTGATCATCGGCATCTTGCCAAAGAAAGAGATCTCGTTCTTTATCGATAAAGGGGTCATCAAAAGATTGCTTGAGTTCCGTGACAGATGTACCTTCCTCAAGCTGATCAACGGATTCACAGGTATTAATCAAATTCGCGATCGCGTCTAAGTCCGTTTCCCCACGGTAGGGACGCCGGGTAATAATACTCATCCTTAAACATCCTTGATATAAGCGATTTGTGTGTGTGTTGTCTGGAAACCCACCGATTCGTATAACCGCCGCGCCCCAGAAGGGTTTTCTGCATCGACATACAGCATAGCGGTTTCCATACCTTCTACTTTTAACTTTTGCATCACTGCTTGTAACATGCTTCGTGCTACACCCTGCTTGCGGTAACCGCGCCGAGTACCAACCGGATTAATCCAGCCCTGATTTCCGTCTTTAGGGATATAGCAATCGCAAAACCCCGCCAAAGTCCCATCAGGCGCGATCGCAACCCCAGACAAGTCGGGTCGAAATTCGGGATTTTTCAGCTTATGGTTAAAGGCTGCAACGGTTTCTGGGTGATAATTCCAGTGATCAATAAATGTATCGTTGAACAATTCCACCCACGTTTGAGCATCCTGTTCTCCTTGAATCGGGCGCAAGGTAAAACCATCGGGTAACTGGGGTTCTGGAATCGGTTCAGACAGTGAACGCACCATTGTGAGAAAGTAGCGCTCAATCCGGAAACCACAGTTTTCCAGAAGAGTCATGCGTTTAGCTTGTTCAGCGCCAGCACCAGCCAGCAGTTTTACCGCCAGATGACGTTCTTGACAAACTTCCTGCATTTGTGCTTCTGCCCAAGCGATAATGTTCCTGTATAGAGAATCAACCCGTTGCGTGGGATGGACACGAAACCAGAGAAAACCATCAACCGTTTCCCCAACTGGGGGAATCATTAACCCCGCCAATGCGATTAATTGATCCGCCGCATCTTCCCACAAGCGAATATCCCGTTGCTGATCCACTGAGGGTGCATCAAATTGCATTAATATATCAGATACTGAGGGGTACTCGTTAGGCAAATCAACGGCTTCACAGGTTTTCAGGAAGCGTGCGATCGCGTCTAAGTCGGCTTCACCCCTATGGGGGCGCATGGTTAGAATTGTCATAGAATTAAGCAAATAGGTCAGTTGCTGCAATTTGAGCAACTCGATAGGAAATTTACTACATTTATACTACAAGTTGGAGCAGAAATAGCACTTCATCCTGTCGATTCACCCAACCGGGTGAACTCGTCGCCCAATTTGAAGCATCAAGCGTTAACTAAACTTCCGGAAAAGGGTTTGTTTCGAGCTGTAGCCACAGCAGCAAGAGAACCGATTAGTCATACAATTGTGCGGGGATTGCTGCGAGGATCAGAGACGTTTTGGAGTTCTCCTGCTCAGCGGAAGGCGCAAGCGTTTGAGATGACTGGGAATGACCAGCAATGTTGGGTACAGGGGGAAGCAGAACGGATTGGTCACATTACGGATTTTAATGCCAAGCTGTCCGACCTGTGCGATCGCGTCCTTTGGTCGGGAAATGTGTCGAGCGAACATTGCGAAGTTTTACCCAACAGTTACAGCGCAAAGCGCTGTAATAAAGTAAAGTAGATAAAAGTTGTCTTTTTTTTTGAGTTTTCTTTTTTATTGAAATTAGTTGCCTTGAATCTATCAATCGTTAAATTAGCAACATTTTTTGCCAATGTTTTCCTAACCACGCCTGCCCTTGACTAATTGACAAAAAACCACAAGTTCGATAAAGATT
>NZ_JAVJQP010000186.1:0-42984 GCF_040218875.1 Coleofasciculus sp. D1-CHI-01 | reverse complement strand
TTAAAGCTAAAACCCGTTTTAACGGGTTCAGAGCTTTTACAGCAGATTGCTGGTTTGTCAGATACAGTTAGATGACGGGAAAAGAATAATTACTCAGGTATAATGCATAAATTAAATAATGTACCTCACCAACTTGAAAACCCCTATCATGTAGTAAGCTTTAGCTTACTTGAGCTTTAAGCAGGAAATTTATTTCCTGGCTTCCAACGGGATTTGCGCTTCTCAATTTCAGTGATAGGTAATAGTAAGGTCTCTTCTATTTCCTGCCGGACTTCCTGGCTGATGTAACAGTCGCTTTTGAGGGAATTGACTAGCAGTTTATTGGCGTCGTAATACTGCTGTAATAGTTGCTTTTGTGAGTCGCTTAATTGCCAGTCATGACCAATATTGCTATGTTTAACCATAATATCTCTTAATTGCTTAATCCAGTTTTTGCTATTCCTTTGCCACCACCCATTAGATTTGCTGTCGCTTTTAAAATTATTTATCTCATGCAACTTTTCCTTCAGCCTTTGTAATCCACATTTTAGATCTTGATTTAAATCAATATTCTTGTCAAGAATAGAATCAATAAGTTGAAGCATACTATGTGTAGAGGCATTTGCACGACTCAGGCAAGTAAGATCATAATCAATAGCTATACTAGGGATACGTGAATATTGCAAGCTAGGCTCAATACAAGAGTAAAGTCTGTAAGTATAGGCTTCATCAGGATTGTAAACATCTAAAGTTGTAAAAAATTCAATCTTTTCATTTAACTGGGCAACCAAGACGGTGGTCATTTCAAGCTCTAAGTATAAAGCTCGAATGCTAGCGAGTTTACAAGTAATATTAATAGACATAGATTTCTGATATATCCACTCCATAAATTGCTGTAATCTTGCATCTGAATAAACTAATTCATCAATTCTTTGCTTCATCTGCTGAACCAGTTCATCAGCATTACGCATCATTCCAGCCGTCAGCAAAAACACCTCACGCCAACGCTTTTCCGTAATTTTGCTGACTAGCAAATCAATATCAGTCTTAGCCACAATTTCTCTAGCCGTAAAATACTCTTGAAACGTCAAATGAGAAAAGGAATAAATACCCCTCGCCCGTTCGACCAACAACCCATGTTGGGCTTCAATCGATTTCAGAACTGCCTCACTGTCTAATAACAACGCCTCCGGATCTGTTTTAGCATCGGGTAAATTCCTAATGTAATCAGCAATATACTGTTCAATCTCTCTTTGCTTAAAGAAATACTCTCCCTGCTCAAACGTAGCAAAAGCAACTTCACTCAATAAATCTTCTTTACGCTGGACTGACAATTTCTTGTAAACCTGCTCTCGTACAATCCGCCGTTTAGCATCCCATTTCCGCAAAAGCGTATGAATGGCTCGACTGTACAATTCAGCCCGGTTAGCTGGAAATTCCCCAGAATCTTCAAATTCTATACACAGGAGCGTCAACAGCAATGGATTGCTTGCCAGTTCTTTAATGGGTTCGTTATCTTCTAACTGTTCGATAAAATAGTCAGCTAAATCTAATTGTTTAGCTTGAAACCATTTAGTAGCGAATGTGCGAATCTGCTTGTCATCAAAATCATCAACCTCAACGTCTGTAAATTTTTCAAAAGTATACTCCCGTGCAGCAATCCGGCAAGTAATCACAAAGGTGTTAGCATCATACTTTTCAGTAAAGGCTTGAATCTGAGTTAAGACGCAATCAGCATCCTCTTCCCTAACCTCATCTAAGCCATCCAGCAGAATTAACCCGCTTCCCTGTTGAAGAAATGCAGCGACTTGGTTTTCTGTAACATTGCAGTTATCGAAAATTTGATTAATATAGGTTGTCAGACTTGGCTGGTTTTGCGTTTCGGCAAATTGCTTCAGCGTAATAAAAATAGGAACCTTATCCGTTAAAACCTTAGATTTAGCACATTGAATCGCTAAATATTTGAGAAACGTCGTTTTACCCGCACCCGGTTTACCTAATACTATCAACTTGTCATATTTTTGGACGGCTTCTAGCCCCGGTATTCGTTTCTCTTTTACTTTACCGAATCCTAGACGGTCAAGGCTTTCGGCGTCTAGATTACAACTTTGCATCAATTCATTAATCGCTAATCGCCTACGTCCAATAACTTTTTCCAGAATATTGACTTTAGTATAAATATCCTTTAAACCAATAGGTTGAATCATATCCAGCACCTTCATTGTGCCGCACTGCTTTTGAATGCTGGGTTTGATTTTCTGGCGTATTTCTTGCACCAGGGTATCAATCTCTACCTCATGAGTAGGAGTCTGAGGAGTTGAAGTTGGATTAGAGGCTTGATAATTCTTGATCAGCCAATCATGCAGTCTCCGCGCCTTGTTGGGACTATTACCACCAAAGCTGAACTTCTTATATACATGACTCATGCGAGTGCGAAAGGCATTAGGGGAGATATGAAGAGATTTCGCGATCGCGTCTACGTCTACATTCCCTTGACGACTGAAACGTGCCACAAATGCTTCTTCCTGTTCCGGGGAAAGGTCATAGTCGCGAGCGATTTTGGTTAGAAAGTCTTGGGGTAGCAGTTGCATGAGACGAATGTTAGCCTATGTTAGCTATGTTAGCCTAAGTTTCAGCGTAATCTCTTAACTGCAACGGCGATAGTAGGAAGCAGTTGAGTTAAGAGGTTAATCTAAATGACTAAACAAAGGAACTTGAGTGCGGCTAAAATTATGATTGCTTTGCAGGTTCTGCTGACTCCTGTGGTGCTGGGAACGGTTAGTTATTGGGTGATTAATTCTGATTTTCAGGGAGTGATTCAATTGAAGCTAAACCGCGATGGGGGTGAAGTGTTGATTGATAGGCGTTCTGAGTAAAAGAACCTGGCGCGTATGTAGGGGCGGGTTTCACTATTGTCTTTTTGGTTGCATCCAGTTGTGACTAAACCCGCCCCGAATTGACCTTTGATTTCGCTTTGTTTGTAGTAAGCACTTTAGTGCTTTAACGCCTAGATGGAGAGGGCTAAAGCCCTTACTACGAACCTAATCAAATCCCGTGATGACGATAAACCATCAACCCTTATCCAGAACTCAACTCCGCCAAACCCAACACTTCCTGCAACAGCCGTTGGTCTTCTAATTTTATCCGAAACCGTTCTTTCTCGATATCTCGAATCCAGCTTTGGCTTTTACCCGTCAATTGCGCTAAGTCGCGTTGACTAAGTTTGTTACGTTGTCTCGCCGCGATAACATCTGCGCCCGAAAGTATAAATGAGTGGGATTTAGTCTTTCGCTTTGTTAATCGTACCTTGTTCGGCTCAACGGTAGTCAGCGCATGTTCCCATTCTGCTTTCAGTTCAAACCATAAAATCCGGGCTTTCATTAATTGATTCCATTTACCACGGGGCGCTGCATCCGTTAACCGCCTATTACTATTTCCATCTTGAATCCAAAACTCTAACGCCGCATCCGCATCGTCGGGAAGTTCTCCTAATTTCGCCCACATGGGTTGAATCTCTGGTAAGTACGTCACCGGATCAAACACAGGTTTGAGTCCATAATGACTGAGAACTTCTAAATCGGTTTCAAATGTCCGCACCAGACGTTTTCGTTCATCTCGCTGGGAAGACGCCCGCAGGAGTTTGTCCTCTCCATACGCCACCCGCATTAATGTGGGTACGGTAATCCGTTGTCGTTTGCCGATTCTGGTTTTAAACAGCAGCCACAACATCATCCGTGTCGCCCCTTGATGATGTTGCCAGTTACTGATTACAGCACTGAGTAAACTTTGAGGCAGATTGCCATATTGATAGAAGGCGGTTCGGTTTTGACAGCCTTGCCTATTTAAGAAGTATTTTGCCCAAATTCCTGCCCTAACCCGAAAGGTTAACCCAACTAAATGTTTGTATCCCTGTTTGTCTTCTTGAAAATGATGTTCAATTGGCTGCAGATGCCACAAACGGCTTTGGGGAATGCTAAATTCTGGGACTTTACCTTGCTTTGACCAATGAGCGCCGATGCTAATTTGGCAGGGCTGCTGGGCAAGCTGTTTAATCAGACTCAATTTAGCCGCTTTACTCAAATCTGTGCGTTTCTCTAATCCTAAATAGTTCTCAATTTGCACATCGTTGACAGTAAACTCTTCCTGCCACGGTTTCTCTAACGCTGTGGCATGAGCGGCATATATTAAATGGAGACAGGTGGCTTTGATATCCATCGCCTCAAGCGTCGCCTGGGCTTTGTCAGCCGATAACGTATCAGTTGAGTCTGTATCAAATCTATCAGTTAGCCAGAAGTTCATTTCACCTTGACCTTGACGCACCTGGCGCTGATAACAGAATTTGCCAGACGCATCGGTGTGCCAAGGGAGGGAGAGGCGCTGTGCTAATAGGTTGCACGCTTCCCAGATGACGATGGAGGAAGCAAAGGGATTGGTTTTGTCATCGGCAAATAAGTCCGGACTGGTGGGAGGTCTTTCATTCAGCTTGTATCGTCCCTTTTTCCCGTGAGCGGGAACGGGAGAACTGATGGGACAGTGAATCACACATTGAGGTTCGGGATAATACCCTTCGCAGTTGTTACACAGATTCGGATCAATCCACGTCTGGTTATCCTTAACTTTGATTGCACCCGTTGGACATTGAGTACGACAAATATCACACCCAGTACAACTTTGTGAGATTTTGTAAGCCATAACACTAGGAAACTACTGCAAACTTTAATCTTTAATCGGTAAAATTATGGATTCAAGAGGAAGCTTTAGATTGGTTATTAATTTGATAAGGATTGAGTAACAGTAGATCTGACAATAGACAACTGCCACCGATGACTAGCTATAGAGCTTTGCCTCAAATCGCTGATGGATTCATGGCATTTTCTTTATGCTTATCAAGAATCTTTATGATCAAATTCTTGCTTGTTATGATCAGGATATTTGTTCAACCTGAGCAATTTGCGATTTCTTAAGATTTCTTTTATTAGGTAACACCTTTTAATACTTTTTTATACTAAAGTATTACTATAGAGAATCTGAGGTGACTAGACGTAAATGAAACGAACCACCATTACGATCAAGGTGACTGTCGAGCAAAAGCAGCAGATTAAAAAGGAAGCCGAGAAAGACAAGCGAACGCTGTCAAACTATATCAAAGTGAAACTTGGCTTACTATAAGCCAGGTACGTCTCAATTCTGGCTCAAAATTGCTGGTTTTGCTAAGAAATGCCCAATTTTAATGTCTGAAAGGAGGATTTGATCTATTTTGATCTCGACTGATTGATTTTGGCGATGAAGCGTCATATTCAGCGATTTAAAACTTGCATCAGTTTTATGCAAAGCTGACTTGTAGGTTACTAAACAGTGACAAAATAGTGATCCCATTACATCGGCAGCTTGCCACTCCTGAACTTTATAAATACAGAGGATTCGGAGTTTGTAGAGCACTATTGGTTTTGTTAAATCGTTGGCTGATCCACCAATCAAACAGTCCGAGTGTGGCAAGTTGTCTATCTCTAGATAGAGGAATCTTTTTCTGTAAAAATAGGGTTGTTTTGTAGTCTAATTAACTGAAATATATAACCCAATAAGCTAAAAGTTTTACTTTTTATTTATATTTTCTGGTGTTTGGTATCAATTTTAACAAATTTTCGATAGAATTTTGGATATTAGTGATTGGGAAGTCAGATCAAGTAGGTGGTGAGAATTAACGTAACAAGAGCGACTTGATCATCCGGGTTTGATCCTTACTCTTAAGGAGTCGGACACGATTAAAGTTGACCGTTGAGATTGAGGAAACTTTAAGCCGTCACGGATTTAAATTGGGAATGGGTAGGGAGGATGACGCATGAAGATCCCCGCCGTTAACTTGGATTGTGCCTACCGATTTAACACGAGTGCCACGGACTTAAAGCTGGTGGGCAATGCCCACCCTACGGTATATCAAAGGTTTCGGCGATTCCCTAAGGCAAATTTTCTGTGCCATTAGATTTAAGACAACTCCCCTGTTCATACCAACTGCGATCGCTTTCATCAGAGAAAAATCAGTAGATGTGGCTTGATTTAAGAACTTGCCTTATCATGAGTGAGTTGGTTCGTGTCTAATGGTCAACCTCTCCTCAAGTCAGAATCTCTCCATTGACCATTCCTGCCATTGACCATTCCTTGCACTGACAACACCTACTACTGAGGAAACTGGGTGTGTGTGGTAGATGACAGGCGATTTGAGCTAAGGACTTTACAATTAGTTACATGAATGTGCATAATAGCAAACGGTAACATCTATTAACATTTTTTATGTTAAAGGCGAGAAAATTTAATAAAATTTTAAGCATTCAACCGTTCACTCCCACAAAACCCTCGCAATAGTTGAGCCACGCATCTGAGTGTGGAGAAAATCATGGCTATTTTACCCAATTCCCTTGAATCTACCCCCAACTCCACCAAAGACCAACAGACACCGGAATCGCAACAACACAGCGAAGCCCAATTTCAGGCGTTAGTTGCCAATATTCCGGGCGCTGTCTATCGTTGTACCTGGAACTCGACGGGGACGATGACGTTTGTGAGTTCAGCGATTCAGGATATTTCTGGCTATGAGGCGTCAGAGTTTATTGGCGATCGCATCCGTTCCTTTGCCAGTATTATCCACCCTCACGATCGCCGTCGCGTGAAAGAAAGCGTGGGACAAAGTATTGACAACCAGCACCCCTACGTGTTGGAGTACCGGATTGTCCGCGCCGATGGCAAAATCGCTTGGGTCTATGATAAAGGTCAAGGGACGCGGGATCAGAATGGTGTCGTCCAATGGCTGGATGGTGTGATCCTGGATATTAGCGATCGCAAACAAACAGAATTTCAACTACGAGAAACCCAAGCCTTCCTCAACTCCGTGATCGAGAATCTCCCGGTGGGTGTCTTTATTAAAGATGCCAAAGAATTACAGGTGATGTACTGGAACAAAACCAGCGAAGAACTCTTGGGTTACTCAAAAGCCCAAGTTATGGGTAAGAGTGACTATGATTTTTTACCTTCCCAACAAGCCCGACTCTTACGGGCGAAAGACCGACAAATTCTCATGGGGGGTACATTAGTCGATATTCCCGAAGCCCCCTTGAACACGCCCCATCGCGGCGAACGCATCGTCAATACCAAGAAAGTCCCCTTGCTGGATGAAACCGATACACCCCAGTATCTATTAGGGATTTTTGAAGACATCACAGAACGCAAGCAAGCCGAAGCCGCCCTGCGAGAATCGGAACGTCATTATCGTTGTATCGTGGAAACTGCATCCGAGGGAGTTTGGGTGTTTGACGAGAAAAACCAAATCACCTTCGCCAATAGTCGTATGGCGCAAATGCTGGGGTATACGGTTGCACAAATGCAGGGGCGATCGCTGTTTGATTTTATTGACAGCGAATCCCAAGCGCTGATCCAAACCTACTTAGAACGTCGCCGTCAAGGAATCCAGGAACGCTACGATTTCAAGTTTCGCCGCCAAGATGGATCAAATCTATGGGCGATTATTTCCGCGACGCCACTGTTTAATGATCAAGGAGGATTTGTCGGCGTACTCAGAATGATTACCGACATTAGCGATCGCAAACAAGCCGAGAAAGCCTTACAAGAGAGAGAACAATTTTTAAGCAGCATCCTCAATGGTGTGGAAAACTCCATTAGTGTCGTCGATGTTCATCAACACCAGAGTGAACCTGATCCATCCTGGGAATTCCGTTATGTGGATGTGAATCCCGCTTACGAACAGTTAATCGGTATCCCCGCCGAACAGTTACGGAATCAACCCCTAGCTGCGATCTTACCGCCGGATCGGGCAATCACGATAACTGAACATTACACAACCTGCGTCCAGACGGGAACATCCCTATCCTATGAAGAATGTTTTAGTGTACAGGGACAAGAACGGTGGTGGATTACCACATTAACCCCCCTGCGAGATCAACACGGACAGATTTATCGGGTGGTGAGTACCAGTACCAACATCACCCAGCGCAAGCAAGCGGAACAAAAAACGGCACGATTGACGGCGATTTTGGAAAGTACCACCGATTTTGTCAGTATGTGTGAACCGGATGGGACGCTTCTCTATATTAATAAGGCGGGGCGGCAATTGGTGGGACTTGATCCAGATCAGGAGATCAGCCATCTGCGGATGTGGGATTTCCATCCCCAGTCAGTGAACCAACGGTTGTTCGCCGAAGCCTTACCCACCGTGATCCAGGACAAAGTATGGCAAGGTGAAACCTCACTCCTGCACCAAAATGGTTGGGGAATTCCTGTATCTCAAGTGGTGATGGCGCATCCCGGCGCAACTGGAGAGGTGGAGGTGTTTTCCACAATTATCCGGGATATTAGCGATCGCAAACAGGCGGAGGAAGCCGTGCGGAAATCCGAACAGGAGTTGAGAGTCAAAAACCAGGATCTCCAGCACACCTTAGATCAACTCAAAAAGACGCAAACCCAACTGATTCAACAGGAAAAAATGGTTAGCTTGGGTCAGATGGTGGCGGGTATTGCCCACGAAATCAACAACCCGATTAGTTTTATTGCCGGGAATATTACCTATACTCGTCAATATGGGATGGAATTGTTGCAGTTGTTGCAACTCTATGCCAAACACTATCCCGAACCCGTTGCCGAAATTCAAGACGAGATTGAGGCGGTTGATTTAGACTTTGTTAAGGCGGATTTTCCCAAACTCTTGAACTCTATGGAAGAGGGGGCGAATCGTATCCACCAAATTGTCTTATCCCTGCGGAATTTCTCCCGTTTAGATGAGGCGGGGATTAAGCCAGTGGATATCCATGAGGGGATTGAAAGCACCTTGCTTGTCTTACAGCATCGACTCAAATCAACACTGAATCGTCCAGAAATTCAGGTTGATAAACATTATGGCAACTTGCCATTGGTGGAATGCTACGCCAGTCAGCTTAATCAGGTGTTTTTGAATATCCTGGGGAATGCCATTGATGCCTTAGACACCCACCCAGAACCCCGCCGGATTACGATATGTACGGCAGTGAGTTCTCAGTTTCCCATTGTTCCATTAGCGGAATCCCCGGAAAAGGAACCCCAGAACTCGCAACCGATTGAACGGGTAATTATTCGGATCAAGGATAATGGTCTGGGTATCCCCGAAGCGATTCAAAAGCAAATCTTTGATCCCTTCTTTACCACCAAACCGATTGGCACAGGGACGGGTTTAGGGTTATCAATTTCCCACTCAATTGTGGTGGATAAACATGGCGGTCAATTGACCTGTATTTCTCAACCGGGACAAGGGACAGAGTTTGTAATTGAGTTACCCGTGAAGCAAAAATCGCTCTCGTCTCCCCTTAAGTTTTCCTTTGGGGAATCTTTCGCCTTATCGCCCAAGTTTGTCCAGTCTTCAGCGTGAGTGTTCATCAACACCTAGAAAACCTGTCTGGTAATCGAAACCGATACCAGAGTTCCCGAAAAACTGTAACACAAGCGAGAAGGTCATCTCTTGTTTGGCTTCTTAGCTGCTGCTAACGGTGGTTACTGGACTGACGCTTTAGAGTGTCGATTCAGTAAACACCGCTACATTAGATTCGATCCCTGATCTCAGGTTCATCTAAACCACAAAATAGAAAAATATAGCAGTACCAAAACAGGTTAGGACATTCTTTACTGTTCCCTGTTCCCTGTTCCCTGTTCCCTGTTCCCTCTTGGGATCATTTGTTAATATAGCTATAAAACCGTTGACAAACGAAGAAAAATATTGATGTCTAGCGCTGAAACCCTAACCCGATCCAATCCACAAGCCCCATCCTGGCAAATCAAGCTACTCTATGATGGTGAGTGTCCCTTGTGTCTACGAGAAGTTAACTTTCTCCAAGAACGGGATGCGGGTCGAGGATTAGTGGAATTTGTCGATATTGCCGATGAATCCTATAATCCTGAAGACAATAGCGGGATTGATTATGAAACGGCAATGGGACGCATTCATGCAATATTACCAGATGGTAAAATTATCAAAGATATTGAAGTATTTCGTACTGTCTACGAGATTCTAGGGATGGGTTGGATTTATGCGCCGACTCGTATACCCATTCTCAATAGTTTAGCCAATCAAATTTATACTATCTGGGCAAACTTACGCCTCAAACTGACAGGACGCCCCAGTCTAGCCACCTTAATTGCCCAACGTCAACAGGGTTTAGATTGTCGGGATGAGCAAAAATGTCGCCTAGAACGTTAATCTTAATCTTAATGTCAATTGAAGTGGGCGCACGCTATGCGCCCCTACGGGGCGGGTTTAGGAACTCTGTAGGGGCGGGTTTAGGAACTAAAGTTAGCTTATTTACCGATAACGCAACAACAAAACCCGCCCTGGCTCACCAATAACGGCAAAACAAAAATCGCTCTTGCTGGTTATCATTAATTGGACAATTACAGCAGTTTGCTCTGCTATGCGGTACATTGTCGATCCCCCTCGCATCCCCGTGCAATAAAAGCGAAGCATCCTCTGGCTTCCCCATGGAACAAAAAGCGAAGCATCCTTTGGCTTCCCCATGGAACAAAAAGCGAAGCATCCTTTGGCTTCCCCCTTTTGAAGGGGGACGGGAGGGGGATCTCAAAGGGGGACGGGAGGGGGATCTCAAAGGGGGACTTTGATCTACTGTACTTTATTACAGCGCAAAGAGCTGTAAACCTATACTAATGAGCTTGGCGTTGACTTAAAGGTTTGTTGTAGGTGATCCTAGCTTTGATGGCGAAGACAGCGCAACTACAAACATTACTCCTCTGTTCCCGTTGAATATTTTGCAATCCCGGAAAAAGTTTAATCTACTCCTGCTACTGGTATGGATTGTCATTGGTGCGGCGTTGCGCTTCACCAATCTTACCCTGAAGTCCCCTTGGACGGATGAGTTTGCGACGCTGGTATTTAGCTTGGGCAATAGTTTTCAGGCTGTACCCCTTGACCAAGCTATTTCCCTAGAAACATTGTTGCATCCTCTACAACCAAACCCAGAAGCTGGCGTGGGTTTAGTCTGGCAGAAGCTGTTAACCGAGGATCACCATCCGCCACTTTATTTTATGCTGGCGCATAAGTGGATGCAGTTATTTCCCACTTCAGGAGAGTATATATCACTTTGGGCGGCGCGATCGCTCCCGGCTTTTTTTGGGGTTCTCTCTATCCCAGCCATGTATGGATTAGGCTGGGTGGCGTTTCGTTCCCAGCTTGTGGCGCAATTCGCCGCCGCGATGATGGCGGTGTCTCCGTTTGGGATTTATTTGGCACAGGAAGCACGTCATTATACGTTAGGTATTCTTTGGGTTATTGCTTCTCTTTGTTGCTTTGTTGTGGCGGTACAGCATCTCAAACGCCGGACAATTTTACCGATTAAGGTGGTATTAGTTTGGGTTCTAGTGAATAGTTTGGGTATCGCTACCCACTATTTTTTTAGTTTGACCCTTTTTGCTGAAGCAATCACCCTGATGGGATTGGGGTTGTGGCATTATCGTGTTGGGTGGAAACCAGGGATAAACGGTAGGGAAACGCCCGTGGAGTTGTACCCAGAAAAGAATTTAGCGCCAAAATCGTTGAATTGGTGGCGGATTTTGGCGGCGGCGATGGGAACAGGAATTGGTGGTTTGGTGTGGATACCCGTGTTACAGGGAGGGTATGAATCCCAGATGGCGGATTGGATGATGCTGAACCGGGAAAGTCTGTTGAGTTGGATTAATCCGATTTTTCAGACGTTGGCGGCTTGGATTACGATGGTGTCGCTGTTACCTGTGGAATCGTCGTCATTAGGGGTTGTGCTGGCGTCTGGGGCGGTGATGATTGGGTTCTTTGTCTGGGTTATTCCCTTTGTTTATCGGGGGGGTAAAACCTTGGTGAGACGGGTACAAACGCGCTGGGATACTGGGGTTTTAGCGGGGTTTGTCTTGAGTGCGATCGCGCTATTTTTTGCTATAACGTATATTCTAGGCAAAGACTTGACCAGAGGCGCACGATATCACTTTGTTTATTTTCCGGCTGTCATCCTATTAATCGCCGCCGCGTTAGCGGTGATATGGAAAACGTCTCACAAATTACACAACTTTTCCCTTTGGCGAAACCGGAGTCAACTTGTCGTCGTGATGGTGGGAGTAATGGGACTATTGAGTGGGATTACAGTAGTTAGTAACTTAGGTTATCAAAAATATTATCGTCCCGACCTTTTAGTGTCAATTATTGAGCAAGCATCCTCTTCACCTGTTCTCATCGCGACTACCCATAATACCTTAGTGCAAACGGGGGAAATGATGGGAATTGCTTGGGAGTTGAGGAATCATGACTCATCTGCTATCAAGAATCCCCAATTTATCCTGGCTCATCAAAACCAATATCACTGTCAAGAGTCAACCTGTCCAGCCTCAACCACTCTTGAACAAACACTGGCTCAATTGCCACGCCCTTTAGATATATGGCTGGTCAATTTTAAAGCAACAGTAGCCGATTTACCCAACTGTTATACGGAAGATTTTTCTCAGAATAAGGTATGGGTAGATGGTTATAATTATCAACTGTATCACTGCTTGGCTAATGATTATGAGGGTTCCTCGGCGTCAGATTTGCCGTAATGCCTAAGTGGGTGGACACAATTAAAGTTAACGGTTGAGATTAGAGAACAGGGAACAGGGAATAGGGAACAGGGAATAGAAAATTCTAATTCACAATATGAAGCATCTATACAATCTTGCTTGTTTCAGTGCGTTGGTTCTCGCCGTTTGCATAACAGCAGCCACACTTGTCGGAACATTAGCACAGCAATGGTGGATTGGAGAGTTACTAAGCCATCCCCGTCCCCAATATGCACTTATCCTACTGTGTTGTTTGCCATTACTCGTTGCTCGATTACATCAATTAGGTTGGCTGGTTCTGATACCATTGCTGCTCCATTTGACAACTTTTTCTCCCCTTTATTTCGGTAAACCATTACCTCTATCTACCCCTTCATTCACAGCATTGCACTATAACTTAGATGCCACATTACCTGATCACACAGTAGCATTTACCTACTTACGCAAGCATGCCGTTGATATTCTATTACTGCAAGAATTAACACCAGAACTAGAACGCCGTCTAACTACCGCTTTACCTCAATATAAAATCGTGTATTCTCACCCGATGAAGAATACCCATGGTTCGGCATTTTTACTCGCCGCCGATAGCGATATTCGGGTAATTTCAGCGAAGGTGGTTAACCTCCCACACTATTCTCCACGCCCCATGATTGAAGCCCTTTTGGACATTGATGGACAAGAGGTGGCGCTGCTGAGTTTACATGTTACCCGTTCCCGTAATGCTGGCACATCGGCGTTTCAACAAACAGAATTAGCGGCTGTTGCTGAATGGAGTCGCGCCCAGCAAACCTATTCAGGGCGAAATGTTTTGATTATTGGTGACTTCAATACTACACCCTGGTCAGCTCGTTTTCAGCAGTTAAAAAAAGAGGGTTTACTGCTGAGTTCTGAATCAGGCTATGGCGTCCAATCAACGTGGCCCGCTTCCTTGCCATCTGTGCTAGGTATTCCTATCGACCTTTGCCTTTATAGTCAGGGTATTACTATTGTAGATCGATATATCGGTTCTTTTTTAGGGGGTGATCATAGACCGTTATTTATCCAATTTCAGTTATCGGAAGCCTCGGTAAGGTAGGACAGAAATTGTTTTGTCTAACGGTTCTTGGTTTGTTAGTTGATTTTGGTCCTAAACCCACCCCTATACTAGATTTTACGACCCGATATCAGAGTTTTATATTAACCTTAAATCCGATAAAAAAACTATCCAATTTTCACCGCGATCGCACGCCAAAGATGTGGGATAAATTGGGGGTTTAGGGGAACGGTTGGTTTGAATGGTGGGGCAGGGTGGGTTTGGCATAACAGTTATTGGTTTCTCTGTTAATTGTGTTCCTAAACCCACCCCTACACTGGATTTTATGCCCCGATATCAGCATTTTATATTAATCTGAAACCAGATCTAAAAACCTAGCCTATTTTTAGTGCGATCGCACGCCGAAGATGTGGGATAAATTGGGGGTTTAGGGGAACGGTTGGGTTAAATGGTGGGGCGGGTTTAGGGACAATTTGTAGGGGCGGGTTTAGGGACTCAATTAGATAGTCACCTCAAACGCAACAACGAAACCCGCCCTCCCCACCTCAAACGCAACAACGAAACCCGCCCTGATCCCAACCCTAATTTATTACAATTTTTTGCTGTTTTTTTGTCCAACGTTCAATCAATAAGCTCAGTCGATTTTACACAATGCATTCCCGCATCAGCAAACCGTTGAAACGCCGCATCAGCTTGTTCCGTAAAATCCGCACCGCCAGGAACCACAACCGGAGACGTACAATCGTCCAGTAAATAAACCTTCTCGGCTAACTTAGGATCTCTGGCTTGAATTTCACCCAGCAAGTTATCCACTGTCCAAGCCACACAATGGCTCTTGGCTTGACCAGCTATAATTAATCGGTCAAACTCTAACAATTTTTCCAGAAATGGTGTGTTCTTTTGGGCAATAGGTTGGTCGTTCTGGTCGAAAAGAACTTCTGCCTGTAGAACCGAGTAATTTTCAGTCAGTGGATTACTCCCTTTCATTTCAAAATGGGTCTGACTTTGGCGAGCAACATTATGGAATAAACAAGCTTCTTCCACCGCAGAAACCAAGGCGTGACTAATTCCCCCCAGCATGGCATGGTAGGGCCAAATAATTAATGGATATTTACTATCACAATTGAGTGTCTTTGCATAATGTAGAGCATACTCTTGTAACCATTTCTCATCACCCTGGCGAATCCGAGGTGCGACGGCTGGATTGATTTTCCACACCCCTTTTTCTACATCCTCCATGGAGATATTCGTCATCGCAGGTGGATGTTCTCCAGCATCGTTAATCCAAAATATAGGATGAAAAATTTGCATCGCGGTATGGGTATCCATCGTCGCCGCAATTTCGGTGATCACTCCTAAATTGCGGTAGATAAATTTACACAGTCGCACATTATCATCAACCGCTCCCGTACCCGATTGACCGCCAACAAATAATTCAAAATTGGGCAGACAAAAGGTATTCTGAACATCGATTAGCAATAAACCAATCCGCGTCTCATCTTCATGGGCAGGCTGGAGATGATGCTGTTTTGCCCAAGCTTCGGCTTGGTTGACGCGCTCTTGATAGGGAACACGCCAGACATCTCCAACGTGATTGGGGTTGAAATGGAAGGGGATGGGGAGTTGAGTATTAGTACTCATCACGAATCAATCCTGTTCACGAAAGCATCTGACAACTATACTATTGATTATTAACTCACGTTCAGAGTCTGCCTCAAGACTGAGATATTCTTCTAGAGAGTATTGTTACATTTTAGAAGAATTGGTGATAACTCTCTATGGAGAAAAAATAGTTTATGAAATCAGTTGCAATTAATCAGTATGGTGGAACGGATGTCTTACAAGTTATAGACTTGCCAACTCCACCCATCAAAACTCATGAGATATTGGTCAAAGTCCATGCTACCAGCGTTAATCCCATTGACTGGAAAATCAGACAAGGAATGTTGCAACTCTTAACGGGCTATAACTTTCCCATGATTTTGGGATTTGATATTTCTGGGGAAGTTGTAGACGTGGGAACGGCTGTGACTCGGTTTCAACCTGGAGACCAAATCTATGCCTGTCTTGATAATCTCACGGGTGGTGCTTATACGGAGTATACGGTTGTGTCGGAAAAAGCGGCTTGTCCTAAACCAGAAAAGCTGTCTCACAAAGAAGCGGCGGCTGTTCCCTTAGCCGGACTCACAGCGCTGCAAGCCTTGCGAGATGAGGGAAAAATTCAAACGGGGTACAACGTGCTGATTAACGGCGCGTCCGGTGGTGTGGGTAGCTTTGCGGTACAAATTGCCAAGGCGTTTGAAACTCAGGTGACAGGAGTTTGTAGTGGTAAAAATAAGGAGTTTGTGGAAAACTTGGGTGCTGACCGAGTGATTGATTATACTCAGCAGGATTTTACTCAGGATACCGCCAAGTACGATATTATTTTCGATGTAGTTGGAAATCAATCCTTTTGGAATTGCCAAGACAGTTTGCAACCCAATGGTATCTATATTACGACTCAACCCTATCCGGTTAACTTCCTGGAGAGTGTTGTCACGGCGGTTCTTCCGGGGAAAAAAGCTAAAGTTGTGGTTGTCAAATCCAATGGTTTGGATTTAAAGTCTCTGAAAGAACTGATTGAAGTTCAGAAAGTGCGCCCAGTCATTGCACAAACCTATCCTCTCTCTGCGGTTGCTAAGGCGCATCAGGAGAGTGAACAAGGTCATGTTGTGGGTAAGTTGGTGATTATGGTTGAAAATTGAAGGTTTTGACTCTTCGCTGCGTATTAACTATGTTGGGCTATAACAGAAAAAACCCTCGACTCGAGTAGCATTGCAGGAGATAGTCTTTGAGTAGTCTAGGCAAGAAGCGACTAGAAACAGTTTGGGCGATCGCAGGATATGCGGCGGGTGGCAGTACGGCTTGTGCTGCACCAACTCCCTGTGCGGAGATACCGAAACAAATCCTGGTGGCGGCTTCTGATATTTTGATGTACACCACGATTTGGAAGATCTATTTTCAGGAGGATTTATCCCAGAAAGATCTTTTGGGAATGCTAACCGAATTGGGTTTAGTCACTCTTGTCGGGGCGGGAACGGCTTATGGGGTAGCTAGAGGGAGTACCGCCTTGCTAAAAGAAGTGTCTGACTGGGTAGCACCGGCAGGTTGGGGGGCTTGTGCGGCAATCACAGGTTCGCTTACAGGTATAGTGGGTGTAGCCTGGGCAATGTATTGCGATCGCCGCTATTGCGAAACACATCCTCATATCCTATCCAGTTGAATAGATCGTACGTAGTAGGCACGAAGCGTGCCATCAGCGCTAAAGCGCTTACTACAAGCTTGCTACAAACTTTCTAAGATAACTTAGTGAGTAATCCTAAAAAGCGCTTTGTATTGGGTGTCAGCAGTGTGCGCCGATACGCATCAGCTGCTTTCTTAATCCCTTCTGCCTGCGTCGGATAAGGATGAATCGCACTACTCAGCTTACTCAACCCTACGTTTCCCACAATCGCCGTTGTCACTTCACTAATCATCTCCCCCGCATGACGCGCCACGACTGTCGCCCCCAAAATTTTATCTGAGCCTTTCTGATGATGGATTTTGACAAATCCGTCCTCTTCCCCATCCGCGATCGCACGATCTACGGTATCAAATGGTATCTTAATCGTACTCACCTTCATTCCCTTTTCCTGAGCTTCGTCTTCATACATGCCGACATGGGCAATTTCCGGGTCAGTATAGGTTACCCAAGGCATAACTAAATCACTGAGTTTAGACCGCCCTAAGCCAAAGGGAGAAAATAACGTATTTTTAATCACAATTCGCGCCGCTGCATCCGCTGCATGGGTGAATTTCCATTTCATACAAATATCACCAGCGGCATAAATATTCGGATTGGTTGTTTGCAGATAATCATTAACCTTTATCCCTTTGCGGTGGTACTCCACGCCAACAGCGTCTAAATTCAACCCTTCTATATTCGGCGCACGCCCTGCACCGACTAAAATTTCATCAACAATTACCGACTCCTCCTGACCATTACAGGTATAGTGCAGTAACTTACCTTCATCCATCTTGACTGCCCGTTTCATCTGGCAATCTAAAACTAAGCGAATACCTTCTTGTTCAAACTTATGCTGCACAATTTCGGCGGCGTCAGTATCTTCTTTATTTAAAATATGAGAATGGCGATGGAAAAGAATCACCTCACAGCCTAAACGACGGAATGCTTGTGCCAATTCACAGCCAATGGGTCCTCCGCCAATGACTGCCAGCCGTTTGGGTCGTTCGGTCAAGGAAAAGACGGTTTCATTGGTCAGAAACCCTGTTTCTTCTATGCCATCAATAGATGGTCGTACTGCTCTAGCCCCTGTTGTAATTACCGCTTTTTTAAACCGCAAAGTTTTATCACCAACGGCAATGGTATGAGAATCTTGAAACGACCCTTCTCCTAAGAAAATATCAATATTATAGGTTTGTTTAAATCGTTGTGCTGAATCATGATGACTAATTCCAGCGCGTAGCTTCCGCATCCGTGCCATGACGGCGGAAAAATCAATATCAATCTGTTCCGGAGGACGAATTCCAAAATCTCCCGCCTCTTTCATTTGAGCGACAACACGGGATGAGCGAATAATACATTTAGAGGGGACACATCCAACATTTAAACAATCCCCACCCATGAGATGGCGTTCGACTAAGGCAACTTTTAAGCCAATATCCATCCCAGCAGCACCGGCGGCGGTGACTAATCCTGCGGTTCCTGCACCAATTACCACCAGATCATACCGATCAGCGGGTTTGGGATTAACCCAATCCGGTGGATGAACATGGGAAACCAATTGCTGGTTATACTCATCCATTGGCGGGACAATTACTCTTTCAGATGTTGATGTCATCAGTTACTCCTTATTCGTGATTAGGGATTAGTATTTGGTGATTTTTTGAGTCTCTCACTTTGAGCAGGGCGGGTTTAGTCACTTAGGGGTGACAAAAAAAGATAGTTGTAAAACCCGCCCCTACAGACTTTCAACTAATCGGAAACGCTTTCATCGAGAACCACATCATCCGAGACTTTTTCATCTAAGGCTTTTTTGGCAACTTTGGTAACATATACAGTAACAGCAACGGTGGCGATAAATCCAATAATCCGAATTGTCCATTGCACCGCCGGATTAGTCGGTTGTGCTTCTGTCCCCACCATCGCTAAACTACCCGCAAGAGAGCCAATATAAACATACATAATCGTTCCGGGAATCATACCCACAGAACCGAAAAAGTAGTCTTTTAATGAAACCCCAGTTAATCCATAAGCGTAGTTTAATAAATTAAAGGGAAACACAGGCGACAGTCGGGTTAATAGCACGATTTTAAATCCTTCCCCACCAACTGCATCGTCAATCGCTTTAAATTTTTCGTTTCCAGCAATTTTATTGGCTACCCAACCCCTAGCTAAATATCGCCCTACCAGGAAGGCGGCGGTTGCTCCCAAGGTAGCGCCAATAAACACATAGATAGAACCCAAAACGACGCCAAAGACAACACCCGCCCCTAAGGTGAGGATGGAACCGGGCAGGAATGCTACCGTGGCAATAATATAAAGTACCATAAACGCGATCGCACCAACGGGACCGAGATCTTGAATCCACTGCAAGGCGTTGCGTAACCATTCTTGGGGATTGAATCCTGAACCCGTGGCTGATTCCTGCGCCAAGGCGGGATTGGTGGCAATTAGTAATGTTGTACCAACCGCCAGCAGCGTGAATAGGGTTAGCTTGTATAGCTGTCTCAGATTTTGGGGACAGAATTGGCATTTCATTCAGTTGTCTCTCCTCTGTTGACCTATCTGATCAATCATGCGTCATCCCAGGTGCATCGTTATAATTATCCTAAACGGATACTCTGAGAATTCCCTGAAAATAAACGAAATGTCTGATGAATTAGGACTCTAAATCTCCTATTCCCTATATCTTTAAAAAAATACTTGACTATTCGTTCCAGAAACGATAGAGTCTTCCTAGAAGCGAATACGAGAGTGATGGCTCGACACAAAGAGTTCGACCGAGAGGAAGCTTTGGAGAAAGCCATGGAAACTTTTTGGTGCTATGGTTACGAAGGAACGTCCATCCAAGTTTTGGTCAAAAACATGGGCATTAACCGAGGGAGTCTCTACGACACCTTTGGTGACAAACGCGCTTTATTTCAATCCGCGATCGCGCATTATGATCAAACCGTAGTTAAGGATGCGATCGCCCGACTCGAAGCCCCGGATGCCTCTAAGTCAGCCATTATTGATCATTTCTATACCCTGATTGATCGAGCGGTTACAGATGTTCAACGGCGAGGCTGTTTGATCACCAATACAGCGGTTGAACTCTGTCCCCATGATCCCGATACCGCGACTCGTATCGCCACCAATCTGAAACGGATTGAACAGGCATTTTATCAAGCATTGGTAAGGGCAAAAGAAAAAGGAGAACTCAGCGATAAACATGATCTAAACGCTTTAGCCAATTTCCTTACCTGTACCTTACAAGGCTTGCGCGTTACCTCTAAAGTTAACCCAGATCGGGAGGTTTTGCGAAGGATCGCTCAGGTAGCGCTCTCGGTTCTCGACTAATGCAGATCTTTTTTTTTGAACAATTCTGGAACATTTGTTCCATAAAAGTAAATCACTGGATAATTTTGATGACATTGACCCAAGAAATCAACACCCTACGCCAGCAAATCCAAGCCAAGATGTCTGAGGAGACTAAAGCGGTTATGGATAAAGCCATGGAAGATTTGGTCAATTCAAGAGTTGCTGATCGCCGTTTAAAGTTTGGCGACAAAGCCCCCAATTTTGCCCTACCGAATGCTGTTGGAAAAACCGTTGAATTGCAAGATTTACTCAGCCGTAATCCTGTCGTTATTTCCTTCTACCGAGGGGGGTGGTGTCCCTATTGCAATTTAGAATTACGTTCCTTGCAGCAGTCTTTAGCGGAGATGAAAAAATTAGGCGCAACCTTAGTGGCAATTTCTCCACAAACGCCGGATAATTCTCTATCCACCGTGGAGAAAAATGAACTAGAGTTTGAAGTATTGAGTGATGCAGGAAATCAGGTAGCTAAGGACTTTGGTTTAGTTTTTGTGCTACCGGAGGAATTGCGCCCGATTTACCAAGACTTTGGCATTGATTTACCTGCTCAGAATGGGGATAATACGTTTGAATTACCCATCCCTGCCACTTATGTTATTGCCCAAGATGGGACAATCATTCATGCATTTGTTGAAGCCGATTACACGAAACGCTTAGATCCAAAAGAAATTATCGCCGCATTAAAGAAAATCTCTGTAGCGGCTTAAACTCCATTAAAATGGACTTGAGTTAATTAGAGAACAGTAGGGGCGGGTTTAGGGATTAACCTGTGGAATTAACCGATAAATATTGTACAAAACCCGCCCTTCCCCAGCTTCCCGTTGCGCCGAGTGCGATCGCGAGATTCATCCATTCACGCCAATTTTTGTTATAACATATTATTTTAGTATTATAGTATGTCATTCTCAGCGAAGCGAAAAATCTCGCCTGATGCGTCGCTACGGTTCCTCAAACCCTTTTGTATCGAAGTTCGGCTTTCTGTAAATCTCAAGCCTGAGCCAGACTTCTATACTTGAGATAGAGACTACAAAAATCTTTACAAATAACAGCTATGGCTCCCGATCCCAAAATAATGAATAGCGTCGAGCAGCTCGGCTATCGCGTCACCGTGGGTGACGTAGCGGCTAAGGCGGGATTGAATATCAATCTAGCTGAACGCGGATTACTGGCGCTAGCCTCCGATGCAGGTGGACATTTGCAAGTCGCTGAGTCAGGTGAAATTGCCTACCTGTTCCCCAAGAACTTTCGGACAAACCTGCGAAACAAATTCCTCCGGCTGCGCTTACAGGAATGGTGGTCAAAAATTTGGCGTGTCTTATTCTACCTGATTCGGATTTCCTTCGGGCTTCTCCTTTTACTATCAATTGTCCTCATTTTTCTCGCCATTTCGATTATCGTCATCAGTATCAATTCCAGCAGCGATAGTGATTCAGGCGGCGGCGGTAATGGGGGTTCTAATCGAGGCGGCGGCATGTTTTTTATGCCCCGCTTCTGGATTGGACCCGATATCTTTTGGTTTTTCGACCCCAGTTACGAACGCCATCGACAACGGCGCACCTCCTGGAATTCTGCTGAGAGTAAGCAGATGAATTTTCTGGAGTCAATTTTCTCATTCCTGTTTGGCGATGGCAATCCCAATGCAGATTTAGAAGAACGGCGTTGGCAAGAAATCGGTACAGTAATTCGCAATTCCGGCGGTGCAGTTACAGCGGAACAGATTGCTCCGTATTTGGATGATATTGGCACAGGCTATCAACGGGAATATGAGGACTATATGTTACCCGTTCTTAGCCGTTTCCAGGGGCGTCCGGAAGTGAGTCCCGATGGAGATATTATTTATCATTTCCCCGATTTACAGACAACTGCACAACAGCAACATCCTCAGCCTGTTCCCTCTTATCTGCAAGAACAGCTTTGGCGCTTTAGTGCGGCTACCAGTGGACAAAAGATACTGGCAATTGGGTTAGGCGGAGTGAATATTGTCGGTGCGTTGATGCTGGGTTCTCTATTAAGAGGAGGCGAACTTGCTGCCGAGATAGGCGGATTGGTGGCGTTTGTCGCGTCAATTTACTGGTTTTTACTGGGGTACGGGATTGGCTTTTTAGCGATTCCTTTGATTCGTTATTTCTGGATTCAACGGAAAAATAGTAAAATCGAAGCCCGTAATCAGCAACGACAGCAGGAAGCATCAGCACTGGTTCAAGGGGATGCCAATTTACAGAAAAAGCTGGCGTATGCCCAACAGTTTGCCGCGCAAAATGTAATTGGGCAAGAGGATGTGGTGTATACCAGTGAACAGGATTTACTGGATCAAGATTTGCAACGCCAAGACCAAATTGATGCTGAGTGGCAACGCCGTTTAGAATCGGGTTCTTAGGTAGCTATAGCGGGTTTTGTTGTTCATTTATCGGTAAATAGCTGACTTTAGTCCCTCGAAGGCAATCGCGTGATGATCAGATTTGGGTATGGAGTGCGATGTTTCTTGAACCATCCATAAAACTGGCAGTCAGATTTCCCCCTAATTTCCCTTAATCTTCAGAAATCCTCAATTCGTGGATATTCCAAAACGCGCCCCCTAAAGCCGAATACTCAATCCCCTCCACGCGATCGCGCACAGCCGTCATCGACAGGGGATTCACCAAATAAATAAAAGGTAAGTGTTCTTTAATCAGGCGTTGGGCTTCACCATAAATGACTTTGCGCTTCTGTTCATCTAACTCTTGAGACCCTTTAACATAGAGATCATTAATCTCCTTCTCCCAAGGTGCAACTTCCCACCCCTGAATCTCCGGTTGACCAACGGTTGGTTTTTGATTAAAACTGTGCAATCCGCCTTCAGTAGACCAGACATTGGCACTATTATTGGGTTCTAATCCGCCACCGGAAAAACCGAGAAGATGACATTCCCAATCTAAGCTATTACTGAGTTTTTCCACCAAGGTACTAAAAGCAATCGGGTTAAAATCCACTTGTATGCCAACTTTCGCCAAATCTCGTTTAATTTGTGCTCCCATGGCTTCGCGCAGTTTATTCCCTGCATTGGTAATTAAGGTAAAACGCACTCGATTCCCTTGATCGTCGAGGAGTTGTCCTTCATCGTTATACTGGAAACCTGCGCTTAACAGTAATTCTTTGGCTTTGTCCAGATTATAGTCGTAAATTGGCAGTCCCTCTTCTGGAGAGAAATAATAAGGACTTTGTACCGGAAGATTGGAATATTGCGGTTCACCCAATCCTCGAAACGAGTTATCAATCATCGTTCTCCGGTCAATCGCATAAGCCACCGCCTGTCTAAATTCCAAGGTATTGAACCAACGAGATTTCATCAGTTCAATTAAGGGTTCGCCGTCCCGACTCCCTTTGTTAAGGTTGAAGGAAATAAAACTAGAACTTAGCGTGGGACCGCCAACGTAAATGTTAAAGTTACTGCGTTCCTCTTCCCGCTTAAGTAGGGAATAGAAATCCGGTGAGACACTAATCGCATCTAACCCACCAGAACGAAATTGCAAAAAAGCAGTATCGGTGGATTCAACAACTTCCCAGAAGAGGCGATTAATATAAGGTTGGGGTTGACCTTGAGATCCTTGACGCCAATAATGGAGATTGCGGCGAAAGATTAAGCGTTGATTGGTATTGTAGCGATCCAGTTGATAGGGTCCATTGACCACAATTTTATCCGGGTCAGTATCCACACCCCAAGTGGTCATAAACTTGGGTCTTCCTTCTTGGTCTTTCTCAGTTACCGTATCCTTGAGGGCGTGGGCGGGTAAAATTGCCAGTCCTGTGGTGCGGAGAAAGGGCGCAAAGGGTTCGGGTGTGGTAAATTCAACTCGTCTTTCATCGAGTTTCCGCACGCTGGGAAAGCCGCGTGTTTTGCCAATTCTGAGAATGTCGCGAACATCGGTGGGAATCTCTTCGTTGAGATAGATATCGTTATAGGTAAAGACGATATCATCAACGGTTAAGGGTTCTCCATCCGACCACTTTAATCCCTCTCGCAGGGTAAAAACAATCCGCTGTTGGTTATCGGAGATGTCCCAAGACTCAGCCAGAGAGGGTTCAATTTCTCCGGTGACACCATTTTCAGTCACCAGTCCCTCGTAAGTGTAACCAAAAATATTTGGCGACTCCTGAGAGAGGGCGTAGTTAAAGGTTTTGGGGTCACTGAGAATACTGGTGACGAGTTGAGATCCCTGGGCGGCTTGCGAGGTAAAGAGTGCAGGGTTACAGGCGGATAGTGCGATCGCGACGACACAGGTCAGTAAGCTGAGAAACCAGCGACGCAGAGGAATATTTGCCAAGATAGTCACGAATCCGATTCAATAATTGTAGGGGTACGATATAAATTGTAGGGGTACGATATATCGTACCCCTACTCCATTCTCATGGTTTTACGCTTGAATGAGGACTCATAACGGACTATTCATCCTCATCCTCTTCGAGATACTCCTCAGCCAAGTCATCTGCATCCTCATCCTCTTCCTCATCTTCATGCATCAACGATTCAAAATCGCTGGTATCCTCTTCTTCCATACTGTAAGCGCGAGCCGTGCGATCGTCTAGCACTTCTAAGGAATCATCTTGGTCGAATTCACTACTCTCATTCAGATCGCCAAAATTATACTCAGCGCTGTCATTGGAGGAATCAGCATCGACACCACTCGTTGGGTCTTCATAAGCGTTATACCCGGTTCCGGCGGGAATCAGGCGACCAATAATCACGTTCTCCTTCAAACCCCGTAACCAATCGGATTTCCCTTCAATAGCAGCTTCGGTGAGGACACGAGTAGTTTCCTGGAAGCTAGCGGCGGAGATGAAGCTATCCGTATTCAGTGAGGCTTTGGTAATCCCCAATAATACTGGCGTATATTGAGCCGGTGCGCCCCCAGTAATTGCCATAGCTTCATTCACGGTTTCAATTTGCCGCAACTCCACCAATTCTCCCGGTAGCATTGTGGTATCACCCCCATCATCGACCCGAACTTTCGAGGTCATCTGACGGACAATCACTTCGATATGCTTGTCCGAGATATCAATTCCCTGGGATTGATACACCGACTGGACTTCATTAACCAGAAATGCTTGTGCGGCTTGCAGTCCCGCTAAAGCACCTTCATAGATTCCCTTTTCTTCCACGGTGAAATTAAAGAAAATCTCCAGAATCTCGTGAGGATTTGCCGGTCCATCCGTTAACGGTTGACCTACCTTAACAAACTGAGCATCGGAAACCATTGCGTTTTGTCCCGGACTCACCGGATAATCTGTAATCACCCCTTCCGGTTCAATCACTTTGATATCAACGGTTTCATCTTCCTCATAAACCACCTGCGTCTCACCGGGACGTCGGGCTAATACACAGGCTTCTTTGGGTCTACGGGCTTCTAGGAGTTCTTCAATCCGGGGTAGTCCTTGAATAATATCCCCCGTCTTTGCCCGCTCAAACACTAGCAGCACCAGGTTATCACCCCGTTGTACCAAGTCTCCATTATCAATTTGCAGCACCGCACCGGCGGATACCCGATAAGGACGTGCGAGTCGCAACGTTACTGAGTCTTCGTTAACTTTGACAACTTGTCCGGATTCGGAGGCTTGCACATTGGCGGCGAGGAAATTAGTCTCCACGACTAAATCTCCCACCTTCACTTGAGGTGTGCCACTAATGGGAACGGTAATCCGATCCGCATCCCGAACCACCAGTACCCGGCGAATGGCTTCCACCCCTTCGCGAATCCCTCGGACTTCACCGGATTCTTTACACTGAATTTCGGTGCGGGCGACGACGTCTTTGGGCGCAATTTTATCCCCATCGTTAACCAACAGCCGAGTTTGGGTACTTCCCCCTAAGGGATCAGCCGAGGTATCACGCCGGATCACCAAGGATTCCAGGATCACCAACTGCAACCGCATATCCTCTGGATCATCCGACTCTTCGGTTGTGACTAATTCAATATCCGCTGAAAGCTGAGAGGCGGAATGATCGCCGTCGGACTCCTGAGTCATGTCCAAAACGAGTTGAGTTCGCAGCAACTCTAGTCCTTCAACGGACTTGATCCGCTCTCCATCTTTGTAGGGTAGTCGCTGAATCGTCCGTAGCTCAATCGCGATCGCACTCTCACCATCCGACTCACCGCCCTCGGTAGAACCGTTGGCACTGTCAATGGAGGCTTGAGAGGGAACATCGGGTTCATCGGGGATATTAAACTCTACCACAGGTCTGAGCAGTAATGCCATGCCCTCTGGCGTCTCGGCGACTTCCCCATACCGCAATTCTGCCACGCTTAACCCCGGAACAGGTTCTGTACCCGGATGTACCAGCTGACCTTCAGAGGCAAAGCCGTCGGGAACGTCATCCACCAAATGCAAGTCTCCGGGCTTAATCACAATTTCCCGCAGAATGTCATTCTTCTGCACAACTTCGACAATCCCTCCCGATTGGCAGAAGATATCTTTCACCACTTCTGTCCCGGCTTCCACATATTGACCGTCTTCCACTAGCAGCAACGAGATATCTTTATTAACCTCGTGGCATTCTTCGGGAATCCACAGCAGGGTGCCGCCTTTGGTGATTTCGTATCCTTGCTTGGCTTTACCGCGCTTGGCGACTTCTACACCGCCATACTTAATAATCCCCCCCGTCTGGGTGCGATAGCGATCGTCAACCAACTCCGCTACCACTTGATTATTTAACACTTTTGTGCCTGGGGTTGCCTTGAGCAAGAAGCGCTGGTTATTGGCGGTGTGAATTACATACTGTTCGCGACCCCCACTACTTTCCATCCGCACCGCTGCTTGGTCTAGGCGTACTGACGCGGTGATGATGTCAATTTCCCGCTTGCCCGGTGTCAGTCGCACTACACCACCGTTTTGGCTAACTAATTTGGTTTCTGCTAACACAGAACCGGGTTCCACGGCATCCCCGTTTTTGACCACGGGTTCGGCACCAGGGGGCAGATTATACACCTCTCCTGATAACACCCACAACAAGCCACCCCGCTGAGCAATGCGGGTCGTATTCCCTTGGCGATCCGTTTTTTCTTCGGGAATCAAGTCGGCAAACAGAACTTCTCCCGCCAAATCCGAGGCGACGTCTTTGGCGGCTTTTTCCGTAGACAGGCGAGATTTGCCCAACGCCACTTCTGCTAAAAGCTGTTCTGCTTTTACCTCTTGCCCATCGCTAACCAGGAGGATGGAACCGGGCGTGACCGGAACCGTTTTGGCTTTCCCCTTATTGGTGGGTTCCAGAATCAGTTCACCGGCAACTTCCACCTGTTGGCGCTCTTCCCCATGGCGAGTACGCACACCTCGGGTACGCAGACGGCTAGAAAAGCGGACAACGCCATCAAACGCCGCTGAGACTTGGCGGGCGACTTCCCCGGTGAATACTCCCCCGGTGTGGAATGTCCGCATGGTTAGCTGAGTTCCGGGTTCACCAATGGACTGAGCCGCAATAATACCAACGGCTTCTCCCAAGTCCACCATGTGTCCATGTGCCAAACTCCAGCCGTAGCAATGCTGACAAACTGAGCGCGAGGCTTCACAGGTTAGGGGAGAGCGAACCATCAACTCTTCCACCTTCGCTTCGCCGATGATGTCTGCTAAATCGTCGGAGATGGCTTGGTTCCGTTTGGCGATCACCTCTTTGGTTTTCGGATGCAGCACATCAGCGGCTAGGACTCGCCCCAAGAGACGATCTTGCAGGGGAATCAGCACGCGATCGCCATCTGTCATCGCGGTTAGCTGGATGCCTCGGGTTGTCCCACAGTCCACTTCCCGGACAATCACATCCTGAGACACATCCACCAGACGTCGGGTCAGATACCCGGAGTCAGCCGTTCTTAGGGCGGTATCTACCAGTCCTTTGCGTGCGCCGTAACTGGAAATAATATATTCAGTAACGGTTAACCCTTCCCGGAAATTGGTCTTGATCGGCAGGTCAATAATTTCCCCTTGCGGATCAGCCATTAGACCCCGCATCCCGACCAATTGGCGCACCTGAGACAGGTTTCCTCTTGCCCCAGAAAACGCCATCATATAGACCGAATTCAAGGGATCAGTTGCCTTGAAGTTCACCACCACTTCATCTTTCAGGGCTTCCGACGTACTATTCCAGGTATCAATTACTTTCTGGAATCGTTCAACTTCGGTGATTTCCCCCCGACTGTAACGTGCTTCCGTGGCGCGAATCTGGGCTTCTGCCGCTTCTAGCATCTCACGCTTTTTCGGCGGAACCAGTAAGTCATCGACACTAATCGAAACCCCCGCTTTTGTGGCATAGCGGAATCCTAAATCTTTAAGTTGGTCAGCCATCTGAGCAGTCCGGGCGCTGCCATACTTAGTAAACGCCCAGGAAATCAGTTTTTTGAGCTGTCCTTTATCAACGACTCGATTGTAGAAAATCGTTTCTTTTTGTCCTTGGTCATTCGTCATTTGTCATTCGTCCTTGGTGATTCGTCCTTGGTGATTCGTCCTGGGTTTTGGTTCAGGTAATCATCAGAGCATCTTGAATCGCTTTGTTGTAAATAATCCGACCCGGCGTCGTGCGAACGTACTGCGAAATTAGTTCTCCATCAGCCGTTTCTCGGACTCGGCGGTCTTTGTAGACTTTCGTCACCATCCCATCTGAGGAGGTTTCTGAGGAAATCACCTGCTCATCATCCGACTTACCATTCTGTACCGTGCCATCAAAACGCACCCAGACGTAAGCATGTAACTCGACCTGCTTTTGTTCAAAGGCTCGGATTGCATCATCGAGAGAGGCAAAATAGCGATCCGCGCCTTTTGTGGCGTGGGGATTTTCGGCGGTGAGGTAATAGCAACCCAGCACCATATCCTGACTCGGTGCGACAATCGGACGTCCCGTCGCTGGAGAGAGAATATTATTGGACGCCAACATTAACAAACGAGCTTCGGCTTGAGACTCCAACGACAGGGGAACGTGAACCGCCATCTGGTCACCGTCGAAGTCCGCGTTAAAGGCGGGACAGACCAAGGGGTGCAGTTGAATGGCGCGACCTTCAACCAAAATCGGTTCAAAGGATTGAATCCCTAAGCGGTGCAGCGTTGGCGCTCGGTTGAGCAAGACGGGATGACCAGCAATCACTTCTTCGAGGACGTCCCAAACGCTGGCGTCACCGCGCTGAATCAGTTTTTTGGCGGCTTTAATGTTATTGACTAACCCCTGACTAATCAGGCGATGGATCACAAAGGGTTGAAACAGTTCAATCGCCATTTCGCGGGGTAAACCGCACTGGTGAATTTTCAGATTCGGACCGACAACGATTACCGAACGTCCAGAGTAATCGACCCGTTTCCCCAAGAGGTTTTGGCGGAATCGACCCTGTTTCCCTTCAATAATGTCCGACAATGACTTTAATGCCCGATTATTCGCACCAACCACCGTGCGTCCTCGGCGTCCATTATCAATCAGCGCATCAACGGCTTCTTGCAACATCCGTTTTTCATTACGGACAATAATTTCTGGGGCGAGGATTTCCTGGAGGCGTGCTAAGCGATTATTGCGGTTGATCACCCGGCGATACAAGTCATTCAAGTCTGAAGTCGCAAAGCGTCCACCATCGAGCTGAACCATGGGACGCAAATCCGGTGGGATAACCGGAATCACCGTCAGCACCATCCACTCGGCTTGTGATCCGGTGGCGATAAAGTTATCAATCACCCGCAGTCGCTTAATCAGCTTTGCCCGCTTTTGACCTTTGGCGTTGCTGATGTCTTCGCGCAGTTTTTCGGCTTCGTCGTCTAAGTTGACATCTTGCAAGAGTCGTTGTAGAGCTTCTGCACCAATGCCCACTTCTACGCCATTGAGTTCGGAGTCTTCGCTGTAAAGTTGCTCCTCAATTTCCAGCCATTGGTCTTCAGTCAATAGCTGTTTATAGCTGAGATTTTCAGCATTCCCTGGACTCAGAACCACATAAGCATTGAAATAAACAATCTGCTCGACATCCCGCAACGGCATATCCAAGAGAATACTCAGATAACTGGGAATTCCTTTGAGATACCAGACATGCGCCACAGGAGCCGCCAGTTTAATGAACCCCATGCGATGTCGTCGTACCCGCGACTCCGTGACTTCCACGCCGCAGCGTTCACAAACAATCCCGCGATGACGAACTCGTTTGTATTTGCCGCAGTGACATTCCCAGTCTTTCGCTGGACCAAAAATCCGCTCACAGAACAACCCGTCCATTTCGGGTTTGAGCGTGCGATAGTTAATCGTTTCTGGTTTCGTCACTTCCCCTACAACTTGACCATTCGGTAGGGTACGTTCTCCCCATATACGGATGCGCTCCGGAGAGGCAATTCCAATTTTTACGTAGTCAAAGCGTTGTTCTTGTTGCTGTTTCATCTTCCAGGGTTTTTAGGGTTTCAGACGTGCCATGGCGCGTCTTGAATTTTGAATGGGTAGGGGCGGGTTTGACGACTATCGTGTTTTGTTCACCCAGATGTAACTCAACCCGCCTCGACTGGATGTAGAGACGTTGCATGCAACGTCTCTACATTATTCAACGAGAGAGACCTTATGTCTCTTCTTCTTCAAATTCCTCACTGCGGAGGGATTCATAAGTGGGTCGGCTGGGGGTACGACGGCGATCGCCATCTGCCATCAAATCGACTTCTAAATCACGGCTGGAGCCATCATCATCGGTTTCTACTTTGTGAACGGCAATATCCAGTCCCAAGGATTGAAGTTCTCGCATCAACACCTTAAAGGATTCTGGTGTACCGGGTCGCGGAATTGCCTTACCTTTGACAATGGCGTTGAGGGCTTCGTTACGACCCTGCATATCGTCTGATTTCACGGTGAGTAACTCTTGCAGGGTATAAGCCGCGCCAAAAGCCTCCAATGCCCAAACTTCCATTTCACCAAATCGCTGACCGCCCTGCTGCGCCTTACCACCCAACGGTTGCTGAGTAACCAGGGAATAAGGTCCAGTGGAACGAGCATGAATCTTATCATCGACCAAGTGAACCAGTTTTAACATGTAGGCGATACCGATTGTCACCGGACGATCAAAGGCTTCGCCCGTGCGACCATCAAATACCTGGATTTTGCCCGGATTCTCTGGATCAAATACCCAATCTTGCTGAGTTTCTTCCCGCGCTTGCTGAAGTTTACCGTGAACAGTCAGCCGGGATGCTTCTTCCCCATACATTTCATCAAAGGGAATCATTTTAAAGCGCAGGTCTAAGTTTTCACCCGCCCATCCCAGTAAACATTCAAAGACTTGACCAACATTCATCCGACTGGGAACGCCCAAGGGATTGAGAATAATGTCGAGGGGAGTGCCATCAGGAAGGTAGGGCATATCTTCCATCGGCAGAATCCGGGAAATAATCCCCTTATTGCCGTGACGACCTGCCATTTTATCACCCACCTGAATCTTGCGCTTCTGTGCCACATAGACGCGCACTACCATGTTGGCACCAGGGGGGAGTTCATCGCCTTGTTCACGGGTAAAGATGCGGACATCCACAACCCGACCTTTTTCACCATTGGGAACGCGCAAGGAATTGTCCCGCACATCCCGGGCTTTTTCTCCGAAAATTGCCCGGAGTAGCTTTTCTTCGGGGGGTTGGTCGGATTCGCCTTTGGGTGTCACTTTACCGACGAGAATATCTCCGGCTTCTACCCACGCCCCTATCCGAATAATCCCTTGTTCGTCGAGTTGGCGCAGCGAATCTTCCCCCACGTTGGGAATTTCACGGGTAATTTCTTCGGGTCCCAGCTTAGTTTGTCGGGCTTCAATTTCGTATTTTTCAATGTGAATGCTGGTGTACACATCATCCAACACCAGTCGTTCACTAATCAGGATGGCGTCTTCGTAGTTGTAGCCTTCCCAGGGCATATACGCCACCAGAATGTTCTGTCCTAATGCCAGTTCTCCCCCTTCCGTGGCGGAACCGTCAGCCAGGATTTGACCCGCTTCCACGTCATCCCCGTAAAAAACTAACGGACGCTGATTTAAGCAGGTGTCTTGGTTAGACCGCTGATATTTCTGGATTTCGTATTCAATGATTTCTGGTTCGCTGGTTTGGGCTGTCTCTGCACTGTCTCCCGGTAAGGCGGGGGTGCTGGGAGCGGTTTGGACGCGAATTTTGGTGGCATCCACATAAACGACTTCGCCAGCTTTCCGGGCGACAACCACCATGCCGGAATCTCGTGCGGCTTGGGCTTCCAACCCTGTACCCACCAAGGGGCGTTCTGGACGCAACAACGGGACGGCTTGCCGTTGCATGTTTGAACCCATCAGGGCGCGGTTGGCGTCATCATGTTCCAGGAAGGGAATGAGTGAGGTTGCCACGGAGATGATTTGCACCGGAGATACCGCCACAAAGTCTACCTGATCAGGGGTGGTGGTGGTGAATTCTTGGCGATAGCGCACGGGAACGGATTCGCCCATGATATAGCCATTTTCATCCATGGGGATGTCACCAGGAGCAACGCGCTTGTCGTCCTCTTGATCAGCGGTCATGTAAAGCGGCGCTTTGTCTTTGATCACCCGCCCGTTTTCCACTGGGTACGAAGGGGTTTCAATAAAACCGTAGGCGTTAACTCGCGCATGGGTGGCTAAGGAACCAATCAGTCCAGCGTTGGGTCCTTCTGGCGTCTCAATGGGACAAATCCGTCCATAGTGAGAGGGGTGAATATCCCGCACCGCAAACCCTGCCCGTTCCCGGGTTAAGCCACCGGGTCCTAGGGCAGATAAACGGCGTTTGTGGGTTAACTCAGCTAGGGGATTGGTCTGATCCATGAACTGGGAGAGCTGAGATGAGCCAAAGAATTCTTTAATCGCCGCGACTAGGGGTTTGGGGTTGACCAAGGAGGCGGGGGTTAGGGTATCGGAATCAGAAACGGTCATCCGTTCCCGAATAATCCGTTCTAAACGATTCAATCCTACCCGTACTTGGTTTTGCAGCAGTTCACCCACGGAACGGACGCGGCGGTTCCCCAAGTGGTCGATATCGTCGGTGTTGCCAATATCAAATTCCAGGTTGATCAGGTAATCGATCGCGCCCATAATATCTTGGGGTGTCAGCACGCGAATTGTGTCGGCAACATTTAAGCGCAATTTGCGGTTAATTTTGTAGCGACCGACACGACCGAGATCGTAACGTTTGGCGTCGAAAAAGCGTGAGTCTAATAACTGCTGACCCCCGCTTACTGTCGGCGGTTCACCGGGACGGAGCTTGCGATATAGCTCCATCAGGGCTTCTTCTTCACTGGGATTGCCTTCTTTGTCTAAGGTCTTTTGATAATAATCGGGGTGACGCAGGGCATCGATAATTTCGTTGTCCGAGAGTCCCAGGGCTTTTAAGAGAACTTGGGCAGAGAGTTTCCGGGTTTTGTCGATCCGAACCCAGACTAAATCATTTTTGTCGGTTTCAAATTTTAACCAAGCGCCTCGGTTGGGGATTAAAGACGCGGAGTAGGTACGGCGTCCGTTTTTGTCGATTTCCGACTTATAGTATACGCCGGGACTGCGGACAATTTGATTGACAATGACCCGCTCGGCACCATTAATAATAAACGTACCGCGATCGGTCATCAGGGGCAGATCGCCAATGAAGACTTCTTGCTCCTTAATCTCACCTGTCTCTTTGTTGATCAGGCGAGTGGGTACATACATTTGCACGGCATAGGTGCTGTCTCGCCGCTTGGCTTCATCTACATCGTATTTAGGACGCTTGAGCTTATAGTCTTTGCCGACAAAGTGGAGTTCCAGCTTACCTGTGTAGTCACTAATCGGTGAGAAGCTGTCGAGTTCTTCAATTAACCCTGCTTCAAGAAACCAGCGAAAACTGGCTCGCTGAATTTCAACTAAGTCTGGTAATAGATAGGTGGGAGTTGTATAAGTTTGAGTCGTCATGCTTTTCCTTCTGGAGAGGGTGAATCAGCGTCAGGATGGGCTTCCCAGCCAAGTTTAGAGGCAGAATTTGCTCCTCTAGTCAGCAATCCTGAGCAATACGATAGTATGATTGGCTATATCCATTGGCGTAGATACCCGTCAGCGTCTAACGCTGCCAAGCCGAGAATTTTTACCTCAAAGAAGCAATAAGAGAGTCTGAGGATGATAACGACTGTCTTAATAATCGGCGGGAGCGTTTTAATGATAATGATGATACAGGGCTTGATCTACAATGAGATAGAATCGGCGGCATCTTCTCCTCGTGCATCTTCTCCTCGTGGGCGGTTGGGCATCGATTAAGGATTGTTTCGGGGTAGGCAGTGATGGCGGGATAAAACTTGAGAAAATTTTATACATAGTAACTCTTCTTAATCAATTATGGCGCAAGCTGGCTGTTAAGGGGAGATGGGGAAGCAGGGGGAGCAATGTAGAGACGTAGCATGCTACGTCTGGGAGCTGGGGGAGCGATAGTGAAAAATTAATAGGTTGCCCTATTAATCCTCTTTTTTACCCCTTCCCTGAGCTGATCAAGTAGACTGGTTAACGGCTGGCGATCGCGAACTGGTGTTCTAGGCACCATCTACGCTCAGATTAAACAGCCGACAGGCATTCTGGGTGGTTTCTTGTGCCAAGGTTTCCAGGGGAATCTGCCGCAGTTTGGCAACACAATCGGCAACATGGTACACGTTAGCGGGTTCATTACGCTTTCCCCGTTTGGGTACGGGGGCGAGGAACGGACAATCTGTTTCAATCAGCAGGCGATCGCTTGGCACTAGGGCGGCTGATTCTTTGATGGCTGTGGCGTTTTTAAAGGTGACAATACCACTGAAGCTAATATAAAAGCCGAGATCCAAAAACCACTGAGTTTCTTCCGGCGTTCCCCCCCAACAATGCATCACACCCCGAATCGGTCCCACCTCTTGACAAAACTGCTTAACCTGATCACGGAGATCGGCGGCGGCGTCGCGACAGTGAATAATTACGGGTAAGTTAAGCTGATGGGCGATCGCAAGTTGTGCAGCGAATACCTGCTTTTGCTGGTCTTGGTTTTCAGCTTTGTAGAAATCTAACCCCATTTCCCCAATTGCCACAACTCTGGCATCAGAACCTGCTAAGGCGCGAATTTGATCCGCCATTTGGGGCGTCCATTTGTGGGCATCTAGAGGATGTAAGCCGACAGCAAAAGACAGTTCCGGGAATTGGTCTGCCAACGTTTGAATCCCTGAAAACTCTGAAGGTTCAACACAGGAATGAACGAGCCGCACGACGCCGACATCCCGCCAGCGATCGCGCACCGCTTCTCGATCAGACTCGAAGACATCGAAGTTGATATGAACATGGGTGTCTATCAACTGCATTGACATTGTGTGTGTCCTCTCCTGCTCAATTCTTATCCAAGACCAACCCAAGGAGCCAACATTTTCCTAGCGTAGAGCTTATTTGGGAGTCAACAGGCTTAGAATCGGGTGTCACTCACATCTTACACCCGTCTTACCGCCTAGGGGTTAAACCCTAGACTAAAAGCTCAAATCCGCTCAAACTTACTGGATAAGGGTTTGCGGGTGTTCACCCACCTCAGTCTCAGTGAGCTAACGGCAGAAATAACTGACTAGCTAAACTCTCCCCCAGCTCCCAGACGTAGCATGCTGCGTCTCTACATTGCTCCCCCAGATTCAAGGGAATGTACCAAACTGCTCAAGTCTTCCGCCACGCTGCCCCCACGCTATCCTAGGATGCCTCTGTCGTTTCAGCCGTCGATGTTTCAGGTGATGGGGGATTCAGTTGAGTCTGTACCTTCTTGAGCTGCTTTACCAAACGGGACTTCTTACGAGAACCATTGTTACTGTGCAGGACGCCCCGCTTCACCGCTTTGTCTATCTTAGAGTAAGCAGCAGACATGCGATTTTTGACATCCTGCAACGATTCAGGACTTGGCTGACGGGCGTAATCCTCGACAGCCTCAAAATATTTTTTCATCAGCGTTCTCACCGCTGATTTATAGGTTTTATTGCGAACTCGGTTTCGTTCAGCGATTTGGATACGTTTAAGAGCAGACTTACTATTAGCCACAGAAATCTTCCGGAAAACTAAGGTTTGAGATTCTAATTTACAAAATACCAGAACAACTACTATAACATCTATGTCAAAAGTGTCGCGAGTCCAGAAAAATCCAGGTAAGCTAGAGAAGAGAGTCTAGGGAAGGACGGACTCCCGGTCAGGGAAATATCTGTTTCTATCCTAGTCTCCCACGGATAATACCTCATGATAGGCACTCCGACTCCATGCTGCGAATAATCACTCAGCAGGCTGAGGCAAAAAATGAACTGCGGCGGATCTGCGATCGCACCTCCCACGATGGAATCATGCACAAAGAGGCGACGGTGCGAGAAGTCTTGCAGACGGTAAAACGCCAAGGGGATAAAGCCCTCTTGCACTATACCGAAGAATTCGATCATCAACGTTTAACCCCTGACCAACTGCGTGTCAGTGGCTCAGAACTGGATGCTGCCTACCAGCAAGTATCCAAGGAACTCTTGGATGCGATTCAGTTGGCAGCACAGCAGATTGAAGCCTTTCACCGACAGCGCGTTCCCAAATCTTGGGTGCAGTTTGGCGATAATGAGGTGGTTCTGGGCAAACGCTACACGCCAGTGGATCGAGCCGGACTCTATATTCCTGGCGGTCGAGCCGCTTACCCAAGTACGGTGTTAATGAATGCGATTCCGGCAAAAGTGGCAAAAGTGCCTCAAGTCGTTATGGTCACACCACCGGGCTTGGAGAAAAAGATTAATCCAGCCGTCCTCGTCGCTGCTCAAGAAGCGGGTGTGAGCAACATTTACCGCGTCGGCGGAGCCCAAGCGATCGCGGCGTTAGCTCATGGCACCGAAACCATTCCCAAAGTGGATGTAATTACTGGTCCAGGGAATATCTACGTCACCCTGGCAAAGAAACTCATCTACGGGACTGTGGGCATTGATTCCCTTGCCGGTCCTTCTGAGGTACTAATTATTGCCGATAGTCACGCCAATCCTGTTTATGTCGCTGCCGATTTATTAGCACAGGCAGAACATGATCCCCTAGCAGCAGCAATTCTGATCACGACAGACTCGACATTGGCAAAAAACGTCCAAGCCGAAGTCAAACACCAACTACAGGATCATCCCCGACGCGAACTCACCGAAAAAGCGATCGCGCATTATGGCTTGATTGTCGTCGTCGATTCCCTGGAAACAGCCGCCGAACTCTCTAATGAATTTGCCCCCGAACACTTAGAACTAGAAATTACTGAACCTTGGGACTTACTCAACCAAATCCGCCATGCGGGTGCCATCTTCCTGGGAACATCCACCCCAGAAGCCGTTGGTGATTATATCGCCGGACCCAATCACACCTTACCCACCTCTGGTGCTGCCCGCTACGCTTCGGCGTTAGGTGTAGAGACATTCATGAAGCACTCGAGTCTAATTCAATATTCCTCAACCGCCCTGAATAAAATGGCAGGAGCGATTCAGGTGTTGGCACAAGCCGAAGGATTACCTTCTCATGCCGATTCGGTGCGCTTACGCACCTTTGGTGATCGACATTCGGATTGAGACAGAGTAGGGGGAGCAGGGGGAGCTGGGGAAGCAGGGGGAGCTGGGGAAGCTGGGGAAGCAGGGGGAGCTGGAGAAGCTGGGGAAGCTGGGGGAGCAGGGGGAGCTGGAGAAGCTGGGGAAGCAGGGGGAGCAGGGGGAGCTGGAGAAGCTGGGGAAGTTAACTCAAAACTCTACCTTACCTATTGCCCATTGCCCATTGCCCATTGCCTATTCCCTGTTCCCTAACAAATGACAAATGACCAAGGACCAATGACAATTTGTCAAACCAGTAGACAAAACCTCTGATCAAGAGGGAAAATTCCTATTGCTGGGAGCCGATCGCTCGTAATCACTCATGAGGAGAAATTTTGGTGCTAAAGACGATTCTGGTAGCTCTGGACAGCTCAAAGCCAACCTATCGCTTAATTGAGACCCTAGATAACCTACAAATAACATCAGCCACCAAAATTATCTTGTGCCATGTCATGCCTCCTCAAGACCCTGACATGGATATCCCTGTTGATCGTCCACACCCTTCGGAGGAGTTCCTGTACCAAGAAACCGAACAGCAACTGCACCTGTATCAATCCAAACTCCCCTGTTCCAGTGAAATTCAAATTGTTAACGGTGATCCCGCCGCAGAAATTATTCGCCTTGCCCATATTTACCACGCGGATTTAATTGTGATTGGCACTCGTGGACTGACAGGCGTAAAGCGAATTTTGCAAGGTTCGGTGAGTAGTCAGGTGGTGGCTGACGCCCCTTGTTCGGTATTGGTGGTTAAGGGGGATGAATAGTTAGGGGTTGCTGAATAAGTCTTGTAGTGGGGTAGGGAGCAGCTCCCTCTAAATGCTGAACACAAACTCCGGAACGATAGTAGAAAATATGGAGGTTAACAGGGTGCAGCTATTGTGTATAAAAGATGACCGCAGAAACCTTTGATCAACAAATTACCCTATCCCTCAGACGAGTCGAAACGCTGTGGCAACAGGCACACGAATCACTGAAATTACCAGTACAGAAGTCTTCTGGAACGGAAGACGTGCCAAACCAGCAGCAACATTTATTACTGGAGAGTTTGAGCGAACTGTCCCATTCCCTGCAAGAACTACAATTTGCCGCCGGAGAACTACGCCAACAAAATGATAAATTAGTCCAAAGCCAGATTGCATTGGAAGCGGAACGCCAGCGTTACCGGGAATTGTTTGAGTTTGCTCCCGATGGCTACCTGGTTACTAATCCCGACGGGATCATTGTTGAGGCAAATCAAGCCGCCGCCCATTCGCTAAACTTTTCTCCAGAACGTCTGGTGGGCAAATCCTTCGCCGTTTTTGTCGCGACTCAAGAACGACGCGACTTTTATTACAAGTTGAGTCAGTTACAACGGGGGGAGTCGATCAATAATTGGCCCGTCCAGATTCAACCCCGTGGTGATACCTCATTCCTCGCTTCCCTAACCGTCGCGCCTGTGCAAAATCCATCATCGGGTCAGGTGATTGGATTGCGCTGGCGGTTACAAGATTTGACGATCGCACGCTATAAAGATTCCATGCAATCCCACCTTCATTCCCGGTTTGACTCCATTGTGAATCGAACAGTTATTGGTCTAGGACTTTTAGATCATCAGGGGAACCTGATCGAATATAACCCCAAACTTCAGGCAATGCTCGGTTGTGCGGCTGAGGAATTAGCACCCACGTTGATGAGGTGGATGAATTTAGATAAGCCGGGGATGGAATCGGTAATGTTTCGCCAATTAATTGCGGGTGAACGTCATTCCTACCAATTGGAGAAGCCTTTCCATCATCCGGATAGCCCCATCGAATGGGGACGGCTTACCGTGGCGTTGGTGCAGGAGACTCCAGACGAACCCATTTCGGCAATTTGTATCCTAGAAGATATTAGTCAGCAAAAACGTCTGAAAGCCGAGCAACAGAAGGCAATTCGTCGTCAACAAGCGATTCAGCAGCAGCAAGCGGTTAAACAACAAGCCAGTCAGCCGGAGAAGAAGCCTCCAGCTAGCCCCTCTCTCCCAACGCCGGATACTTCAGTCGAACAACTAGGACAACTCCTGAATGCGATTCTTTCAAATTCTAGTGACTTTTTTCTGGTGTGCGATCGCACGGGCAAATATGTCTATGTGAATCAAGCCGCAGCCCAGGCGTGGGGACTTAGCCAAAAAGATTGTATTGGTAAAACCTGGCATGATCTGAAGTTGTCCGCCGAACAGATGAAACAGTTGGATGCTCAACGGGACATCGTTTTAACCACAGGACAGTCTATCACTGACGAAATTAACTTAACCACGGTTGAGGGAGTGAAGGATTACGAGTATACAATAACCCGTTTGGATAATCTTGAGGGGGACGGTGGTGCTGTTGTGATCACGTTTAAAGATTTGAGCGAACAAAAGCAGGCGAGGGTAGCCGCCAGCGAAGCCATGGCAAAAGAAGCTGAATATCGGGCGCTCAAATCCCATGTTGACCGATTGGCTTCCGTGATTACCCAAGAACTCCGCCATCCTCTGAATACGATTTTTTCCCATGCGAAATACCTGGAAAATAACCCGGATTTCGACAGGGAGGATAATCATGTTTACTACATCCAGCGTATCCAAGGGAATGCTCAACGGATCAACCAAATCCTGAATGATCTGCTATTGATTAAAAAGATTGAAGCCAAGCAACTGCGTTTAAATCCCACGGAACTGGATTTAACTCAATTGTGTCAGGGATTAATCACCCAGTTACAGGAACGTACACCGTCGAACCCTCAGATTAGTTTTGTTGGTCCAGAATCTTGTTATGGCATTGGCGATAAACGATTATTGCGTCGAATGTTGACAAATTTAGTAATTAGTGCATTGCGATATGCACCAGAGAACAGCCCGATCAAGTTGGAATTGTTGTGTCAAGACGAGAAGGTGGTGTTTCGTATCCCCGATTTCGGCAGTGGGATGCCCGAATCTGAGCAAAACATCTTATTCAACGCTTTTTACCTAGATAGTCCTGTTGAAGCCATAGCGGGGAGTGGTTTAGGGCTAGTGCTAGTTAAACATTGTGTGGATGTACAAGGCGGTGCGATCGCGGTAGAATCTCAAGCAGAAGCTGGAAATACGGTGACGATTACCCTACCCTTACCGCAACCTAGGCAGGAGAACCCGTAGGCGATGGGGATGGGGAATTGATACCTAATCAGGTAGAACCTCGGTTCTTTCAGGATTGTAGAGACGTAGCATGCTACGTCTCTACAGTGTTCTGCAGGGGGTATTCAACCTGAATTTGATATAAGCAGAGGCTTGACGCACACCTGGAGGCTTTCAGGCGATAGCAACGGGAAAATAATGCTTTCAGCGTTACGTCGAACTCAGCTAACCAAATCGTCAAGTTTTTGCTATCATAGCTATCGAGTGAGTCGCGGACGTGGCGGAATTGGCAGACGCGCTAGATTTAGGTTCTAGTACCGTAAGGTGTGAAGGTTCAAGTCCTTTCGTCCGCATTTGAGAAGAACAAAGGATTGCGGCTGTACAGTGACAAATTATTTGTCATCAGTTACAGATTAGCGTCATTCTCAATATAATAATATTTACTATACCTTGTGACAAAAATTGGAGATTCCCCTAGGGAAAAACTAGGGTTTGCAAAGTAGACGCCCTGTAATAATAGTTAGCTTCGGTCAGACGCGATCGCACGTTGATTAAGTTTTCTGAAGCGAGGTAGAATGCGATCGCCTGTTTAGAGATATACTTAAAGATACTTTCTGCTACCCATATCATAGACGCGATCGCGTCTCCTGGGAGGGACAGAAAAGAACAGCGTCAACCGGGGTAAGTTCTGGTCATGTCTTTCCGAGAACCCATCCGCAAACCAAATTTCTCACCCTTGAGTCGGAAGTCCGACACCAATCCGTTGCAGCGACGCCGTTTCAAAGTTCCGAAACCCAAAAAACCTGTGGTAAGACGCTCACCGGAGGAACAGAGGGCGTTTTTGCAACAGAAATTGGATCAGTCGGCTTTTGTCGGTTACAACGGTCTTAATGTCCCGGTTAAGAACTATAACTTTAGAGCTTTCCTATACTTGGAATGATGTTATAGATCCTAATCCTCAGTATACAACGGACAATATCAAGAGTTTATTTGCCGAGAGAATTACTCTAGGAAGAGCAGAACCTTATACTATTCATATCACTTGGAGTTCCCAGTCTATTGTGGAAATTGATGCATCAGGAAACGTAATTTCTAGTGAAGGATGGCCCTTTAATTAAAATTAAAAATCATGATTCACCTGAAATAGAGTGCTTATAAAGCTTACTCGATAAGAATGAAGAGGCGTTGGTCATGAACAAAAGAATAGTTTATTTAAAAAAGCTATTTTATAATTTATTGGTTTTACTAATCATTTTAACAAGTTGCCAGGAAAAAGCTATGGTTTTACCAGCAGAAGTTGCAACAGTAGAAAAATCTGCTATTTCACCATCAGGAAAATATACTCTTGTTATAGGAAGTAATGAAAATTCTGATCTTTCTTATCAAACATTTAAAATATTAGATCAAGAGCAAAATATTTTGTATACATCAGATGAACAATTTGATATACGTCATACAACCTATTTCTTGTGGGGAGCGGATGACCGTGTTTGGGTATATTCTGGTGATATAGGAACTTTTTTCTGGGAAAATGAACCAGACCTGAAAAAATGGCAGCGTCATGTATATGCGCGTAGTGATGTGCCAGCGCCTAGCTATTTAAAGGAGCAAAGACCTAGATTACATCAGCGTTGAACCCTTATTGTTTTCTGTTCCCTGCTTCCTGTTTTCAATACATGATCGCACGTTGATTAAGTTTTCTGAAGCGGGGTAGAATGCGATCGCCTGTTTAGGGGTATGATTAAGGATATTTTCTGCTACCCATCCGATAGACGCCTGTGGTGCGACGCTCACTGTCCGAACAGATATATCGTAGGGTGGGCATTGCCCACCAGCATACCAGTCAGTTGCTATGAAATTTCAGTGGCTTAACAATAGCAGAATTTACACCGTGAAAAGTCACATTTTACATTAGATTCGGTTGGGGAAGGCGTTGCACCCTCTTGGGTAACAACGGGGGATGTTAAGTTTTCCTAAAATGAGTGAAGTGCGATCGCCTGTTTAGAGATATGCTTAAAGATACTTTCTGCTACCCATATCATAGACTAGACGCGATCGCGCCTCCTGGGAGGGACAGAAAAGACCCGCGTCAATCAGGGGAA
>NZ_JAVJQP010000172.1:0-5419 GCF_040218875.1 Coleofasciculus sp. D1-CHI-01 | reverse complement strand
GCTCAAAAAAACTCTCAAGAGTCCCAAAAACAATTACTGTTTCTTTAGAAGATATTCAAGTGTTTAATTTTTCAGACTTTTTCCCTTGATTGGATATGTAGTTTCTTGTACTTCAAGTTGAAGTGCGGAGTCTAGGTTATAGACAACGTGATTCTATCTATGGGCATGAAATGCAAACTAATTAATCCTTCTGATGTGTTATTTGATTTTAAAAAAAGGATTTCATATCCGTTAACAAAAAAAGATTGTAAAGATTTCCATAATGTTTTTACACGGATAAACAACCAACTATGGCACTGTACCCAAAATATGTCTTACCCAGACTTCTATCAAGCTTGGCATCAAGCAAACACGGATCAGAAAGAGCAGAATTGAGCGATCACGGAACTGATATGAGTAATTAATGAACGTTGAAATCATTGGGTCAATGACTAAAATCGAAACAATTGCAATTAGCAAATAGATTCGTGAGGTAGCACGGCTACGAAAAATATATTCTATAGGAATAAGGCAAAGTCTCTACCAAATAATGTATCCTAACCGCTATTGCGGTTGCTATACTTTGTCGCTAATTGCGGCGGTGTTACAATTGAAAAACTTAAGCAGTATGTCTAGAATCAAGAGCGCCCTGATTCATCCCGTCACGGAAAGTGAGAGTCTTCTCAGGGCATCAGGATAAGTCCTCATCTCCTGCCAAAAGCCATGGCGAATCTATTAATTATCGAATCAGGTGGTAAGGTCAAAAAACTTAAATCCATTCTCGGTGCTGGCTGGACAGTTAAAGCTAGTATGGGTCACGTTCGGGAATTAGCCGATGATGGTCAAGATTCTCTAGGGTTTGATTTGGACGGTTCCCAGGTTCACTGTCGCTATGTTCCCCGGAGTAGTCAAGCCAAGAAAATCTTATCGGAATTACGCGGTGCGATTCGCCAAGCTGACCGCATTTACCTGGGGACTGATCCTGATAGAGAAGGGGAAACCATTGGCTGGCATTTAACCCAGGCTTTACGATTAAAAAATCCGCTACGAGTGACCTATACCGAGATTACCAAAGCCGCCGTCGATCGCGCGATCGCACATCCGAAAACCCTTGATTCTAATTTAGTCGCCGCCGGACGCGCCAGGGATTGTTTGGATAAATTGGTGGGATATAAAGGAAGTCGATTAGTCTGGCGTTTGAATAACGGCTGCAAGTCTATGGGACGGGTGCAGAGTGCAACACTGCATCTATTGGTGAAGCGAGAACAGGAGATTTTGGCATTTAAACCCCAGGATTATTGGGTCGTCTGGGTTGAGTATCAGGAGGGATTTAAGGCTGTTTACGCAGGTCGAACTTACCCGCAAACGACGCAACGGCGGAATTCGAGGGATAAAAATAAGACTCAACCCGATGATGCAGGTGAGGAGACTCCAGTATCGGAAGGAACACGGGTACTCTCTCAGGAAGACGCGGATCAACTCGTTGCGATCGCACGCTCTCATTCTCATTATGTTGTCACAGTAGAGGGAAAAACCGTTAAACAATCTCCCCCAGCCGCATTTATCACTTCTACGCTTCAGCAATCTGCTGGTGCTAAACTCAAGCTGAATCCAGAAGTCACCATGAAAATTGCCCAAAGTCTCTATGAAGCGGGACATATTACCTATATGCGGACGGATTCGGTGGCGTTGTCTCCAGAGTTTTGTCAGGCGGCGAAACAGTGGCTTTTACAGCATGACCCAGATAATGTACCCTCTAGAGTAGCCTCCCATCGCTCCAAATCCGGGGCGCAAGAAGCCCATGAAGCGATTCGTCCGACTCATGTTGAACGCATACCAGAGCAATTATCGGTTCAACTGACTAGGGATGAGGCAAAACTGTATGATTTAATTTGGAATCGCGCGATCGCAACCCAATGCTGTCAAGCTCAATTATCCAAAACTCGGATTATCACCCAATCGGGGGATGTATTTTGGGAAGCTAGGGGACAAGTGTTAATTGTACCTGGTTATACTCGCTATTGGAATAATATCGCCGCCGATTCCCAACTACCCGCAGTACAGCCAGGACAATCTCTAACATTAGATAACGCGGGTGCGGATAAGAAACAAACCCAGCCACCGCCGCGCTACAGCGAACCTAAACTGGTGCAGGTGATGGAACGTTCGGGGATTGGTCGTCCTAGCACTTATGCGCCAACGATTAAGACATTGAAAGCGCGTAATTATGTTCAATTAAGTAAAGGGAAATTGCAGCCAACCCAACTGGGAATGGAACTGGATGCATTTTTGGCACAGGTGTTACCGGATCTAATTCAGCCAGAATTTACCGCTAAGATGGAATCGGACTTGGATGCGATCGCGTCTGGGAAATTGGATTGGGAGTGTTATTTAACCGGGTGGAATCGAGATTATTTTGCTCCGGCGCTTAACTCGGCATTTTCCCAAGTTCCAGAAATAGCCAGTCAAACTCAGTCTACCCCGAAGGGTGAATCAAAACGGCGTCCGAGAACGGAACTCACGGATTATTCCTGTCCTAAATGTCAGCATCGGATGACTAAGGTATTTTCTACCTCTAAGAAGCTAAAAGCGGATCATTTCCTTAGTTGTGATAATCGTGAAGGGGGATGTGGGGCGGTCATGTTTTGGAATGGGAAGGCTCTTGAGTATGAGTTACCGCGTTCGGAACGTCCTGTAGCCGCCAAACCAACCAAACCAGCCAAATCAGCCAAACCCGCCAAACCAGCTAACTTAACGGAATATATTTGTCCCAAGTGTGGCAAGCCGTTGGAGTTATATGAATATGAGAAAGAGGGTCAAGCGAAGAAGATGCTACGTTGCGCCAATCCCAAGTCTCGTCAGGGGAAATGTAAAAATGTGGCTTATTTTTGGACGAAAAGGGGGACGTTTTGGAGTCCCAAGTTGGGCGAGGTAAAAAAGTGATGGATATAACATTAAGGAGGCTGCTGCGTGAGTGAAATCGAGCCAGTCACAACCGAGGAACTGTTCGCCGAAGTCAAAGCCTTAATCGATGCAGCAAAACAGCGCGTCGCTGGCACTGTTAATGCCGAACTTACCCTCCTCTACTGGCATATCGGACACCGCATCTATACGCAGATTCTCAAACGCGATCGCGCTACCTACGGCAAACAAATTATCAGCACCCTCGCCCAACAACTGACCCAAACCTACGGTAAAGGCTGGAGCAAACGACAACTGTGGCATTGCGTTCATTTTGTCGAAACTTTCCCCGACTTGGAAAAAGTGAACACACTGTGTTCGGAATTGAGTTGGTCGCACCTGCGGATAATGGGCAGCATTGAAGACCCCCTCAAACGAGACTTTTATATCGAACTCGGTGCCGGATTTACTTTTGTTGCTCGTCAGAAGAAGCTACAGATTGATGATGATGACTTCTATCTTGATCTGCTTTTTTATAACCGTAAACTTAAACGCCTCATCGCTATTGATTTGAAACTGGGTAGCTTCAAAGCCGAATACAAAGGACAGATGGAACTGTACCTACGCTGGCTTGCCAAATACGAACAAGAACCCGATGAAAACCCACCCCTCGGTATCATTCTTTGTGCTGGCAAAAAGCAGGAACAAATCGAACTGCTGGAACTCGATAAAAGCGGGATTCATGTCGCGGAATATCTGACTGTCTTACCGCCTAAAGCCGTGCTACAAACCAAACTGCAACAAGCGATTACCGATGCTCGCAGGCGATTTGCTGCGGCTCCCCCAACATCTGCGGAGGATGAACCCCAATGAATGAAGCCGAAACCCGCCAACCCACCCGCCGTCCTCGCATTCTCTTTCTCGCAGACCGCAACATCCTCGCCAACCAAGCTTTTATCGACTTTTCCGCCTTCCCAGCCGATGCGTTAGTCCGGATTGACCCGGAAGCGATCGCTAAAAAAGGCAAAGTCGCCCGGATACTCGCCAAGCACTGTTAGACCAGTACATCCGTGAGGGGGTAGGGGAACTCAACCAGGATAAGTTACCCAAACTCTTAGAACTGAAGTATCACAGCATTGACGACGCTATCTCTGAACTCGGAGACCCTGGGCAAATTCGAGAGGTCTTTGTCAATTTCCAAGCATGGCTCTATTCAGACCAAGACCAAGCCAGTTAAATGCTTTAAGCTGTTTTTCACCCCTTCAGCCCTTAGCGACCATTTGAGTAGCATTAACTGCGGCTCCCTCAGCTCCCCCAACTCCCTACCCTTACAGATATTAACTTCCGCTTAACATGGTGCCTAATCGTCCCGGAAGAGGGTGATTTCCCGTCCCCGAATCGTGATGGCGCAGCAGTTTTAACAAAGGTTCTGGTATAGTTGCACTCAGACTAATTTGTAATTGAGGACCCGACAGAGCAAGGCGAATTAGCGTTTCTTTTTGAATCTCTAATTCTGTAATCGGTTGACCGTCCTTATACGTCCCATTGTTACCAAAGTTAATCAATTTCCATTGATTCCCCATACACCGCAATTCCAGATGGTAACGCGAGACAACCGAACTTCGCAGCACAATATGGTTATCTGCACAGCGCCCTATTTTAATAATCGGTTGATCAGTAAAATGCCATTGTTGAATCGGTACACTATGAGATGGCGATCGCAGTGATACCGTAACAACATTTGGAGCAAGATTTACGCCTGACAAAGATTTATGAATCAATTGATGCACCCCTAAAAATCAAACTTTGATAGTTAGTTTATTGGGCTTACTATTTCTAGAAGCCTACACTGTACTCCTAAGAGTCAGTGTGTGAAGTTGTCCCTTTAATCATGACACGCCTCAGACGAATCGCATAGCGCGATTCATATCTAGGACATGACTGAGTGGGGAAATGTGACCAGAAATCCTAGATATTCCGTCCTTTCCCCACATCTCCCGCTAACTTGGGAGTTTTGCCTAGAGAGTACGCGATCGCAATAGCCGGATCGCTGTTGGTTATCACCTTAACACTATACCTAACTCACAATTGAGTTAAGATGCTCAGTATCACTTGATAGCTGATCACTTCAGTTTACAGAATCTGACCCAGTTTTTCACACCGTATTATTACGGAGCAAGTCCAAACCGCTATACGAGTGAATGTCCCGATGCTAGAATACCCATTCAATCATTAAAATTGATGGGATAATTTCCCAGTAATTGTAGCACAAGCTACCAAATCATCCCCTGCCAGGGAGAGTTAGGGAGGGGTCTGACCCCCCAGTTCAGTGACTCCCAGTATCATAATTTTAACTCTAATATAAATTAATAATAACCTAACCCGAATGGCACGTTCTTGAAGCCGAATCTGGCTAACTTGGATACCAGAAAATGATCCGGTTGGTTAACTCACTAGGGAAAAGACCCCTCCCATGCATGTCAACTTAAAGAGATGGGGAAATTGGGGGAAAAAGAAAGTTCTACATTAGACTGCAACT
>NZ_JAVJQP010000145.1:0-14941 GCF_040218875.1 Coleofasciculus sp. D1-CHI-01 | reverse complement strand
GAAATTCTCCCCCATCTCCCTCATCTCCCTCATCTCCCTCATCTCCCCCATCTCCCTCATCTCCCTCATCTCCCTCATCTCCCCCATCTCCCTCATCTCCCTCATCTCCCCCATCTCCCTCATCTCCCTCATCTCCCTCATTTCCCCCATCTCCCTCATTTCCCCCATCTCCCTGATCTCCCTCATCTCCCTCATTTCCCCCATCTCCCTCATCTCCCCCATCTCCCTCATTTCCCCCATCTCCCCCATCTTCCCTATCTTCCCCATCTTCCCCATCTCCCCATCACCCCATCTCCCCATCACCCCCTTTTCCAGAAAGTTGATCTATTCTTCATGACAGGTGTTCTCCCGCGCCATCCCGGATCACAAATCATCCGGTTAGGCGGACGTTCGATTGGTAGGGGTGTGTAGACCCTGAAAATTAAACGCTAGAGAGAACATCTGTTCTATTACCGTTATGACCCAGTATCTTATGCGTCGCACTAAAATTATCTGTACCATTGGACCCGCTACCGCCTCACCTGAACGCCTTGATGCCTTAATCGAAGCGGGGATGGATGTGTCACGGTTAAACTTTTCCCACGGTTCCCATGAGTTTCACGGACAGACGATTCAGCAACTCCGAGCAATTAGTAGCCAACATCGCAAACCCCTCGCCCTGCTGCAAGATTTATGCGGACCGAAAATTCGTTTGGGAAAACTGCCTCCCGATGGGATTAAGGTGAAAACGGGTGATGAAGTAACCTTTGTGTTAAACGAGGAAGGCAACAATCCGGATGAGATTCCCTTGCCCATTCCCACCCTGTTTGCTATGGTGCGCGTGGGTGAACCGATTTCAATTAATGATGGTCGAGTCAAGCTGATAGTCACGGAACGGGATACAGATAGCATTCGCGCATTGGTGAAAATTGGTGGACTCCTGTCCTCCAAAAAGGGGGTTAACTTACCTGAAACCTATTTACCCGTTACCTCCGTCACCGAAAAAGACATGACCGATTTACGTTTTGGACTGCAATCGGGGATTGACTGGGTGGCGGTGTCTTTTGTGAGAAGCGCCAGTGATTTAGAACCCGTGCGGCGGATGATTGAAGCCGCAGGCGCTAAAACCCGTGTGATTGCCAAAATTGAAAAACGGGAAGCGGTGGAAAACTTAGAGGAAATCCTCCATACTGCGGATGGAATTATGATTGCTCGCGGTGACTTGGGAGTTGAGACGCCATTGGATCGGGTACCCTTAATCCAAAAAGAAATTACTCGTCGCTGCAACCAAGCAGGTAAACCTGTGATTACAGCCACCCAGATGCTAGAGTCAATGATCAACGCTCCTGATCCAACTCGCGCTGAAGCCACAGATGTCGCCAACTCAATTTTAGATGGGACGGATGCGGTAATGCTTTCGGGTGAAACCGCCGTGGGAGAATATCCCATCGCCGCCGTGGAAATGATGAACAATATAGCTATCCAGACAGAAAAAGCCCTAGCCGAAGGATTGCAACCCTCGTCTGAGTTTCCCAGTTGCAGTATTAGCACCACCGAATCTGTAGCCGAAGCCGCTTGTCATATTGCTAGTCAATTAGGCGCACGGGGAATTATGTGCAACACCTCATCCGGCGGTTCCGCCCGATTGGTGTCTAAGTATCGCCCCAAAACCCCAATTATTGCGTTTACGCCAGAAGAAAGTACCTATCGTCAGTTGGCTTTGTCTTGGGGAGTGCAACCTTATCTGATTCCCCCGGTACACAATGCTGAACAGATGTTAACTAATGTGGTGAATGCAGCCGTGGAGATGGAGTTAGCCGAATACGGAGACAAGGTGGTGATTACCTCCGGTGTTCCCATTGGTACGCCAGGAACCACGAGTTTGATCAAAGTCCACAAGATTGGACAGGCGATCGCGTAAAATGTCATCGGTCATTGGTCATTAGTCATTCGTCTTGTGTCATGTAGGGGCGACCCGCTTACATTAATTCGCAACGGTAGTCCATTGAATCGGATCGGGTCGCCCTCTGCTCAAAGGTTCATTGTTTATTTTGAACCGTCTTATAAATTATTTTAATTTTTATTTCTGTATCAGACGTTACATTCGAGCAACCTTCACAAAAACTTCATACAATCACCCCAAATACGCGAATTTCGTGAAGATTCCGTAAAGAAAATCCATAAGAGCGATCGCTCACCCTAAAGCTTGATTAAGATTTAAGAAGTATATCTTGAGGATTTCTGGTATATCACTTGACCCGAGTACCAGAAAAACAGTCTATCTGACCCCAGATGGATGCTGTCAGCAAAGCTAACCATTAAGCTAGCCCCAACAACCCCATGACTAGGAGCCAGATGACACATTCTACCGCAGCACCGACAATTTCGGTAATTATCCCTGTGTATAACGGTGGTGAAGCCTTTCGTCGTTGCCTTGTCAGTTTGGCGCAAGCCTCACCCCAGCCCTTGGAAGTAATTGTCGTCGCTGACGGCGATACTGACGGCTCTTGGCAGTTAGCTCAAGATTTTGGTGCTAAGGTGATTCGAGTTCCAACTTCTGGCGGACCAGCGAAAGCTCGTAACTTAGGCGCTAAAGCAGCCAGTGGTGATATTCTTTTCTTCGTCGATGCCGATGTCGAAGTGCATGATAACACCATCGGTAAAGTCGCGACAACCTTCCACCAGGAAACTGAACTCGCCGCCCTAATTGGCTCCTACGATGATCAGCCGGGGGCACCTAATTTCTTATCTCAGTATAAAAATTTATTCCATCACTACACCCACCAAACCGGATCAGAAGACGCTTCAACCTTCTGGGGTGCCTGTGGTGCAATCCGGCGGGATATTTTCTTAGCAATTGGCGGCTTTGATGAGAGTTATCGCCTCCCTTGTGTAGAAGATATTGAATTAGGCAATCGGCTGAAAAGCAAAGGGTATCAAATTGGCTTACGAAAAACCATCCAAGTCAAACATCTGAAATGCTGGAGAACCTACTCCCTGCTGAGAGCGGATATATTTTATCGAGCAATCCCTTGGACAGCGATCATATTACGCGATCGCGAAATGGTCAATGACTTAAATCTCAACCTATCCAACCGCATCAGTGTAGTCTTGGTGTATACCTTATTAGCGGCACTAATCGCCGTTTGGTGGGTATCGGCTGCATGGGTTGGCATCGCGGGATTGAGTTTGGCGCTATTGGCAATCAACGCCTCCGTCTATCAATTCTTTTATCAAAAACGCGGTTTCCTCTTCGCCTTGCAAACCGTACCCTGGCACTGGCTATACTATTTTTATAGCGGATTAGCCTTTGCGATCGGGCTGGTTCGTCACCATTGGCAAACTTATCAACCAACTATCCCAACCTGGAAAACATTACCCTGGGGCGACTTGTTAGCGATTGAGAAACGGATCTTTGCGTCAATTTCTCGTGAATTAGTCGGTGCCTCAATTCTCGTTTCTTTGGTAATTGGCAATTCTTTCTAGTCCTCTACATCTCGAAGATAATAAAGCATTAGGAGGCAAATCCTTGACCCATCATCCAGTGGTAATTATTGGAGGCGGTCCTGCTGGCTTGACGGCGGGTTACGAACTACTCAAACGGGGAATTAAACCCATTGTTCTGGAAAAAGCAGATAAAGTGGGTGGGATTTCCCGCACCGAAACCTACAAAGACTATCGCTTTGACATTGGCGGTCATCGCTTTTTCACCAAGGTGGGCGAAGTCGATCAGTTTTGGTACGAAATTCTAGAAGACGAATTTATCCAAGTCCCGCGTCTGTCCCGGATTTATTATCAGGGCAAGTTTTACAACTATCCTCTGTCTCTGTTCAACGCCCTATCCAATCTTGGCATCATCCAAAGTTGCTTAATTCTATTGAGTTACTTAAGGGCAAAACTCAGAGCTAAGTTAAACCCAGATTTTGAACCTGAGACTTTTGAGGAGTGGGTAATTGACTGCTTTGGGCGTCGCCTCTATAGAATCTTCTTCAAGACTTACACCGAAAAAGTTTGGGGGATTCCTTGTAGCCAAATTCGCGCAGACTGGGCAGCACAGCGTATTCAAGGCATGTCTCTCAAACGAGCGGTGATCAATGCCGTTTTCAAAAGTCAAAATGCCAAAAGCTTAATTAAGGAATTTAAATATCCGGTTTTAGGACCGGGAATGATGTGGGAACGGTGTCAGGAAAAGCTAGAAAATCAAGGCGCTCCCGTTCATCTGCATACAACCGTGACTCGCATCGAACGGGAAGGGACTCGAATTAAGAGCATCACGGCAAAACAAGGGGATGAAACACTCCAATTCACAGGCGATCATTTCATTTCTAGTATGCCTGTAACTGCCCTGCTGTATCGACTCGACCCCCCGCCCCCTGACCATGTATTAGAAGCGGCAAAGGGTCTCAAGTATCGGGATTTTCTGATTGTCTCACTGATTGTAAATCAGCCCGATCTATTTCCCGACAACTGGATTTACATCCATAGCCCAGAATTCCAAGTGGGACGCATTCAAAACTTCAAGAATTGGAGTCCAGCAATGGTGCCTGATCCGAGTAAAACCTGCTTGGGGATGGAATATTTTTGCAGCGAAGGTGATCCACTTTGGGAATTGTCGGATGTAGAACTGATTGAGTTAGCCAGTCGTGAGGCGATTAATCTAAATATAGGGGTTAACGAGGGTGATGTTGAAGACGGCGTGGTTATCCGTCAACATAAAGCTTACCCTGTTTATGACGGCGAATACCGTAAACATCTTCAAGTCATTCAAGAGTACATCCAGACCTTTGAAAATCTGCAAACCGTGGGTCGGAACGGTATGCATCGATACAACAATCAAGACCACTCCATGCTGACAGCGATGCTAGCCGTCAAAAACATTCTCGGCGAAAATCACGATTTGTGGAATGTCAATGTGGAGCGATCTTACCACGAGGAGTTTACTACAGAGGAGTCGCCCAAAAAGTCACAGCGAGAGCTTGTGGCAAAGTAAATAAACTGCTTCTGTGTCAATGAAAAATTAGCAGGTAGGCGTCTGGAGGGTTATTCAAGGGGGTGTAGGGTGTCTTGCTTTTCACGCCATCTGGTGCAACGAAGGGAGGTAAGTGTTGAGTGTGTAGGGGCGGGTTTCACTACTATCTTTTCGGTTGCTCCCAGATGCAACTAAACCCGCCCCGGCGCAGGTTTCTAGACTATAAACCGCCTGTCCCTAATGAGTTCGTTGATAACAAATTACCGCTTTCTCGCCAAGGAAATGGAATCTCATTCTCATCCATTTGTGTCCGTCATCATTCCCGTCTATAATGACGCCGAGCGTCTGAAACTTTGTTTAGAGGCTCTGGAAAATCAGACTTATCCGAAAACAGGATATGAAGTGATTGTTGTCGATAATGCATCAGATGAAGCAGCAGATATTAAAGGGGTAGTTGCTCAATTTGGTCAAGCGATTGCGGCTTATGAAAACACGCCGGGTTCTTATGCGGCTCGGAACAAAGGGATATCCTTGGCGAAAGGTGAGGTGATTGCTTTTACCGATGCTGACTGTATTCCCGATGCAAATTGGTTGGAATCAGGACTCCATCGTTTACTGAATGTACCTAATTGTGGCTTAGTGGCGGGTTGTGTGGAACTCTTTTTTCAAGATCCCCAGCAAGCGACTCCAGTTGAGCTGTACGAGAGTATTACGGCTTTCCCTCAACAGCGACTTCTAGAACAGTATCAAGGAGCAGCAACTGCTAATTTGTTTACGTTTCGCCGCATCTTTGATCAGGTGGGACTGTTTAATGCTAGCCTCCGATCTAATGGTGATATCGATTGGGGAAAGCGAGTTTATGCGGCGGGTTACCAGCAAGTTTATGCTGATGATGTGTGTGTCGCACATCCGGCTCGCCGCACGTTTAAGCAACTTTACACCCGTACAGCACGATTAGCCGGAGGAATTTACAACCGTTTCATTCTACCTGAGCATTCTTTTATCCAACGCAATAAGACGTTTGCACGACTCCTAGTCGAAGATTTGATTCCCCCGATTAACTTTATTATTAGCGCCTTTCGCGATTCTCGTTTGACGAATTGGAATCAACGATTTACCGTGTGCTGGGTATTTTTAGGCGTTCGATCAATCAGCGCGTTAGAAAAAATTCGCCTTAAACTGGGTGGTGTTCCTAACCGGGGATAATTCGTCATTGTTGTATTGAGCAGGGGGATAAGCCTATTCTAAATATTCAACTCTTGGAAACCCTGAATTATGGCATCGGTATGAGAATCGCATTTATTGTCTGTCAATTCCCACTTCTCTCAGAGACTTTTATTTTAAACCAGATCACCGGCTTGATTGATCGAGGTCATGAGGTTGATATTTATGCCGATCATCTGGAAAACACCGTAAAAGTACATCCCGATGTCGAAACGTATCGATTATTAGAACGAACCTATCAGCTTATTCCAGTTCCTGATAATCTGATTTGGCGGGTTTTCAAGGGTATCGGATTATTTGTTGTTAATTTTTGTAAATCGCCTCGATTATTACTGAAATCTCTAAATATTAGCCAATATGGACTACAAGCCGCTAGTTTATGGTTAATGTATTCTGCCATCTCCTTGATCAATAAGCAACCGTATGACATTATCCATTGTCAATTTGGGACGCAAGGCTATCGAGGAATGTTTTTCAAAAATGTTTTACAGCCAACGCCAAAGCTGATTGTCATGTTTCGAGGTCATGATATTAGCCGATATGTCCAAGAGCAGGGCGATCGCGTCTATGATGAGATGTTTAAATCCGGCGATTTTTTTCTGGCAAACTGCGAGTTTTTTCGGCAGCGCGTGATTCAGTTAGGTGGCAATCCTGAACAAACGGCGGTTCATCGTTCTGGCTTAGATTGCCGTAAATTTAAGTTTATTCCCCGTCAGTTAAACGCTGGCGGAATCATTCGTATTGCTACAACAGGACGTTTGGTGGAGAAGAAGGGAATTGAGTACGCCATCCGTGCCGTAGCTCAACAGGCTCAGGTTTATCCTAAACTAGAATACAAAATTATTGGAGATGGTGTCCTAAAGGAACACTTGCAAACAGTTATTCAAGAGCTTAATGCCGAATCATTCATCAAGTTAGTGGGTTGGAAAAACGAGCAAGAAATCATTGAAATTTTAGAACAATCTCACATCTTTATCGCTCCTAGCATCACCGCTCAAGATGGGAATCAGGATGCACCCATTAATGTCCTCAAGGAAGCGATGGCAATGGGATTACCAGTAATTAGCACCTATCATGGTGGTATCCCTGAACTCGTTGAAGATGGCGTTTCTGGCTTTTTAGTCCCTGAGTGTGATGCCGAAGCATTAGCCGAAAAGCTAGGATATTTGATTGAACACCCGGAGCGCTGGATAGAGATGGGACAGGCGGGACGCGCTTATGTCGAGCAACACTATGATATTCATCAATTAAATGACAAGCTGGTGCAGCTTTATCAGCGACTCTTAGAAACAGATGATTTAGCCGTGCGATCGCAACCCGCCCTCATGGAACCTAGCCATCCCTGATCACCCCAAAAAAGTAAGCTTATCAGACCAATAATTTCAGTCAAGATAGGAGTGAATTATGACCGAACCCATTGTCACCATCGTTGTTGTCCCGCGTGAGCGATTTAGCTGCGCTCCTCGATCTCTCGAAAGCATTTACGACTATACCCAGATCCCGTTCAAACTGGTGTATGTTGATGGCAATTCACCCGCTCATATTCGCCACTACTTAGAGACAAAAGCCGCAGAAAAACAGTTCACGCTGATTCGCAAAGACTACTATCTCTATCCCAATCAAGCCAGAAATATAGGCTTGGCAGAAGTTGATACACCCTATCTTGTCTTTGTTGACAACGACGTAATTGTCACAGCCGGTTGGCTGCAAGCGCTGATCAATTGTGCCCAAGAGACAGGTGCAGCCGTAGTGGGACCTCTGATGTGTCAATACGAACCCCTCCATGAAGAAATTCACTTTGCTGGAGGCGAATCTCATATTTGGGTTGATAAAACTGGACGACGGCGTCTGCGTGAAAAAATGTATAGCCAAGGCAAATCCGTCAAAGAAAATCAGTCGCAGCTACAGCGCCAAGAAACAGAATTGGCTGAATTTCATTGCGTTCTCGTCCGCAAATCCATCTTCGATAAAATTGGACAACTGGATGAGCAAATGCTGAATACCAAAGAGCATTTAGACTTTTGTATGAGTGTGCGAGACGTTGGAGGTTCCGTCTACTTTGAGCCAGCGTGTGTGGTTACCTACGTACCGGGTTCTCCCTCGGAGTGGAGTGATTTGCATTACTATATGCTGCGCTGGAGTGACGATTGGACATTGGCGAGTCTCAACCGCCTGCGAGAAAAGTGGAATTTAGCAGAAGATAGTTACTTTACCACTAAATACAAAAAACTGGGCTGGCGACGCAAAATGAGTATCGTTGCTCCGATTATTTTCCGGTTAACCTTTGGACTCTATAGCCCTAAGTTAGAGAAGGTGCTGATGTGGTTCGATCATCGCCTGAATCGCTATTTGACCACCCGTCATGCCCAGGAACAAAAACGGCAGCAGCAGTTGACTACTCCGCCTGGTCAAAATTTAGTCTCAAGTCCGGCTAATCGCTAACCACTCACTACTACCTAGGTAGATACATGAAACAACCGTTTTTATTCTCAGTCATTATCCCCAGCTATAATCGCCCAAAGCAACTTACGGCTTGCCTGGAATCTCTGACTCAGCTTGACTATCCACGCGATCGCTTTGAAGTGATTGTGGTTGACGATGGCAGTGACAGCCCCCTGGACACAGTGGTGGCTCCCTTTAAAGACTCACTCAACTTAAGGCTGATTCGACAGAACAACGCAGGTCCTGCAGCAGCACGTAACCATGCGGCTCAACAGGCAAGTGGAAGATATCTTGCCTTCACCGATGATGACTGTAAACCGGCGGCGGACTGGTTACAGGTTTTGGAACACTGCTTTATGACAACGCCTGATCGGATTGTAGGTGGACAGACCCAGAATGCACTACCTAATAATGTTTACTCAACCATAAGCCAAAATATCGTCAGCGTGGTATACGCACACTATAACGCCATTGCTGACCAAGCCCGCTTCTTTGCCTCCAACAACATGGTTGTGCCTGCCGAGCGCTTTCGGGAGCTGGGCGGGTTTGAAGAAAGCTTCACCACCTCAGAAGATCGGGAATTGTGCGATCGCTGGTTGCATCAGGGCTATCAGATGACCTATGCACCTGAAGTCGTCATTTATCATGCTCATCCGATGACGCTGCGGAGCTTCTGGAAGCAGCATTTTAGCTACGGACAGGGAGCCTTTCGCTTTCATCAGACAAGGGCGGAGAAAGGCTGGGGAAATTTCCAGATTGAAGGGAACTATTATCTTAATCTTCTCCGCTATCCCTTTGAAAATGGGCAGGGAAAACAAGGACTGGTGCTAACAGCCGTCTTATTCGTATCCCAGGTGGCAAATGCGGCAGGTTTCTTTTGGGAAATGATTCAGTCAAAAAGAACATCCCAGTTCGATTCAAAAGCCGAAAATTTTAAATTTGAGTAATCCGGATTACCGCCGATTTTTCGTTACCCTAACCCCTACTAAGGCACAACCCATCCCTAAAATCAATGCTCAAAACCTCAGCAACTAGAAATGCATTATACCACATAAAATCATTCATTGGATAGATATTTTTGATAAATAGAAATGAAAAACCTATCTAACGGGAAGACAAAAATAGCCAATACATTAGGGAGACAAAAATTACTGCTTGATGTAACTTATACTCCTGAAAGCTTACTTAGACATCCCCGACAACTGTTTAGGCAGATGTGGTATGACTTACTGGCTTCTCGCGAGTTAGCGTGGCGGCTAATGGTACGGGATATCAGCGCTAAGTACCGTCAGTCAGTCTTGGGAATTGCTTGGGCATTTATTCCTCCCATCGCCATGGCAGTGGGATTTACCCTGGCAAGTGAAGCCAACATTGTCAATGTCGGTAAAACCGATTTTCCTTATCCTGCCTATGTCATGTTCAGTACTGCCTTGTGGCAAACCTTTGTTGAATCGTTGAATGGTCCAGTCGAGGCGGTAATCAAGGCAAAGCCAATGCTTGCCCGTGTAAAATTTCCCCGTGAAGCGGTTATCTTAGCTAAAGTTGGAGAGGTTTTCTTTAACTTTATGATTAAATTGGTTTTGATTATCGGGCTATTTATTTGGTATCGCATTTCCGTGGGTTGGACATTAATCATAGCTCCAGTTGCTCTTATTCATTTAATTATGCTGGGTACTCTTGTCGGGACATTACTGTCTCCCTTAGGAGTGCTTTACCAAGATGTGCAAAAGGGATTAACAATGGTGACAGGCTTCTGGCTGTTTCTCACCCCAGTTGTCTATTCCGTTCCTGAGTCAGGCTTATTTGGTTTTTTCGTTCAACTCAATCCGGTTACTCCCTTATTGGTAACCACACGAGAGTTAGCCACAACTGGCATTATTTCCGAACCCGTCAGCTTTTGGGTCGTCAGTGTCTTGACCTGGATTGGTTTGTTTCTCACCTGGATTGCTTTCCGGATTGCGCTTCCGTATGTTATTGAAAGGGTAAGCTCATAACCAGCCCTCATATTTTATTATCTGGTAATTTTTTAATGAATAGAACAATTAGTGAAAGTACTGATAAAGATATTGCCAATAAACATGGCGACAGTAATGTTGTTATCTCTGTAGATGGGGTTTCTAAGAAGTTTTGTCGCGACTTAAAGCGCTCTTTATTTTATGGTGTGCAAGATATTACCACCGATTTAGTCGGGGGACGGCGCAAGAGTGAAGTGTTACGTACCCAGGAGTTTTGGGCGTTAAACAATGTTAGTTTTCAACTACGGCGAGGCGAGGCGCTGGGCTTAGTCGGCGCTAATGGTGCAGGAAAAAGTACACTACTTCGCATTATTAGTGGTTTAATTAAACCCGATTCGGGTTCGGTAAGAGTTAGGGGTAGGGTAGCACCCCTGATTGCCCTTGGTGCAGGATTTAATCCGATTCTAACGGGACGAGAAAATATTTATGCCAATATGTCAATTTTGGGGTTATCAACTCAAGAAATTAAGGAAAAATTTGATGATGTTGTAGAATTTGCCGAGATTCACGATGCTATTGATGCACCTGTGCAAACCTATAGTTCAGGTATGGCAGCACGATTAGGGTTTGCCTGTGCTATTCATATTGAACCCGAAATTTTATTAATTGACGAAGTACTAGCGGTGGGTGATATTCAATTTAAAATGAAATGCCATCATCGCTTGGCACAGTTGCAAGAAAATGGAACGGCTTTCATACTTGTTTCTCATAATCCATATAATATTTTAAATGTTTGCGAATCGGCTATTTATTTAAAACGAGGTAATCTGGTTCGTAGCGATGAAGCTGAAGCCGTAATTCAGCACTATGAAGCCGATCTTTGTTTAGCCGGAACGAGTCCAATGTCAGGCTTAATCGTTTTACCCGAAAAGTCAGAAACTAAAAGTCTGGGACTAGATATAATCTCGATTTGTTTTAAAAATGAGCAGGATCAGCTTTTGGAAACGCTCAGAACAGGGGAGCCTGCTTATTTATGCTTGACCTGCAAAGCTTCTCGGTTTCTAGATAATGTGAATGTGGGTATCGTAATTACATCATTATCGGGTGGCGATCAACGAGTATTATCAATTACTTCAGATCTTGATAATGAGTGTTTAGAAATTTATCCCGGCAAGGTTGAAATTCACATGCAAATGCCTTATTGTGGTTTAATACCTGGAAAATACAATGCTAAAGTTTATATAAGAAGAGGAGTGATGTCTCTTGATAAATATAAATCATTTCGATTTGCTGTAGAACCCAGCAAAACAACAAGCCGATGTTTATTTTATCAACCGAGGACTTGGCAAGTAGTCAAAAAGTAAGGTATCGAAAGTAAATTCCCTTAAAGGTAAAATTTTAGCAATCAATATGGAATGGAAAAGCCAAGTGTGAAAGCAAAAATCAAACAATTAATAACACCGATAAAACCAAATATCTTTATTTATGCATTCTCTAAAAAGGAGACGATAAATTGGTTAAAATTAAAACTTTTTTTAAATACTAAACCCTGCTGTTATGAGTTCTCCCTTAGTTAGTATTGTCATTCCCACACGCGATCGCCCCCAGTTGCTTCCCTATGCTGTAAAAAGTGCATTAGCACAAACGCAACCAGATATTGAAGTGATCGTTGTCGATGATGGCTCTCTAAAGCCTGTAGAGTTATCCCCTGATCCTCGACTAAAAATTATTAACTTGAAAACCTCTAGAGGAGGTGCAGCCGCACGGAATGTGGGAACTGAGATGGCTAGAGGAAAATGGATTACTTATTTGGACGATGATGATTGTTTGTTACCGCACATGGTAGAAGTTTCTCTCGACGCTTTAACCAAAACAACCCATCCATCTCCAGTCGGTGTTATTTCCGGAATTGAGGTGGTTAACTTAAATCGGGACGTCCTAACCAAACGTCTACCTCCACCGATTCGTCTCAAAGGGTGTCATTTCTCTCTAGAAAATCTGGAACCCGGTAAGACCTATACTACTAAACAAACATTAGTCGTTGAGCGGGAAGTGATTAATCAAATTGGCGGATGGGACGAATCGTTTCGCTCTCGCGTCCACACGGAGTTATTCTTACGACTTAATGTGGTTTGCACAATTATCGGTCTACCCGTTGTTACCTACCAGCTACTTCGGGATCAGCAGGCTAGAGTGTCTCGCGACCCGAACCTCCGTCAAGAAAGTTTTTATCGCCTGATTGAAAAACATCATGATATCTTTAAAGCCCATCCCAAAATGTTTTCTGAATTTGTCTATCAGCAAGCGTTGACATCTTATGAAATGGGACAAGAAAAAGCGGCGCTCAACCATTTTATCTGGGCGTTAGAACTTCATCCGACTCATATTTTAGGGTTAAGTCTTAGGACGAGTTTAGCTCGATTGACTCATCCGCTAAAGGTTCCTGTTTGACGCGATCGCGTCTCTCTTAGCGTTTTGTGCAACGAATTTTTATTGAAAAAAGAATGGAGGTTTTATGATTACCGATATCCTGGAAATGGGTGAGCAAACGAAACTACAAGCACAGGTGATTGTGATTGGTTCCGGGATTGCAGGCTCTGAGGTGGCAACCTACCTAGCACGTCATGGTCGAGAGGTAGTGCTTCTAGAAAGTGGACGCCACCAGTTCGATCCCTCGATTCAGGCATTAAATGATGTAACATTTCTGGCTAAACGCCATCGCGAGTTAAATCCCAACTCTTATTACCATCGCTACCTTCCACCTGAATTACGCGGAGTCAGTCGCGTGCGTCAGTTTGGTGGCACGAGTAACGTTTGGACAGGGAAATGGAAATATCTGCAACCCTCTGATTTCGAGGGTAGACCTTGGGTGGCTAACAGCGGTTGGCCCATCAGCTATACTGATCTCTTGGAACACTACCGCTCAGCCGCAAAAGATTATGGTTTCGGGGACTTGGAAGCAGAAGCCGTTCGTCCTGAAATTGTAGAACTTCGCGCCAAGATTGCCGCAGGTGGTTTAAAAATGAGCAGCTTCTATTGGGAGCAGACACCGACACGCACAGCAGTGCGCTTTGGTGAACAGATGCGTCGCTCGCCCAACTTACACGTTATCTTAGGTGCGACTGCAACTGAATTAAAACTCGATGCTTCCTGTCAACGGGTAAGTGCTGTTGTTTGTCGTTCCCTTGAAGGCAGAGAACTGATCGTTGAAGGTAAAGTCATCATCCTGGCGACTGGTGCTTTTGAATCCGCACGCCTCCTCCTCGCCTCTAACCGCCAACTTCCTCATGGAATCGGCAATGAGCATGACCTCGTCGGTCGCTTTTATACTGACCATCCTAAACACCATACCGGATCTCTACGCCCCAGTCATCTGGTTCGAGAATATGCCCACGAGTTGCAATACGCTCCCAAGCCACGTTTCTGTATCTGTTTTGCTCTAGATGATGCAACTCAGCAAGAGCATGAGCTGCTTGAGCATGTCCTCTATCTGAAACCACTCTATACAAAGGGAATCGGGCGACTGCGGCGAAGGTTCTGGAGTCGTTCGGCTTGCCGAGATGGGAACGGCATTGTCTCCGCCTATCGAGTTAAGTTTGTCACTGAGCAGGTTCCGCATAAAGGCAGTCGCGTTAAGCTGGGAAGCGAACTTGACCCACTCGGTCAGCGCAAGCTGGAGGTTGATTGGTGCTTCACCGACCAAGATCAGCGTTCGATGGCGAAGACTCTGGAACTTTTAACACAGGGGTTTGTAGCCGTTGGGTTGGGAACCTTTGACTTTGGAAATGATCCGCCCAGTTTAGAGAACATGACCGATGCTGCTCACCAAATGGGTACTACCCGTATGGCGAGTAGACCCGAAGAGGGAGTCGTTGACCTAAACTGTCGAGTGTTTGGGACTGATAATCTCTATGTAGCCAGTTCAGCCGTGTTTCCCACTGGACCTTCCTACTCCCCTACATTTACAATCCTGGCACTCGCCCGCCGTCTTGGTCAGCATTTGCTAGAGATGACATCAAAACCTGAGGAAAGGAATAGAGCTGTAATTGGCTGATTTGACGATGAATACTCAGTCTGTCCATTTTGGACATGACACCGTTAAATTCTAGTTTATAAATAACAGCAAAAAGCCCTCTAATCTATGATTTGATATGGAAGATCAGACAATTACAGAACCAGGAGATGCAAGCAAGTCTAACCCCCTACAAGCTTTACGACTGATAAAAATTTTCGGCTCTTTTAGACTAGCTATGATAAAATACTAAAAAATAATCTCCATAATCCTTGCTACGCAAGAATCATGGAGATTAAAAAAAGCAATTCTAATAAAACAGGCTTTTGATTCTGTTAGAGCCTTTGCTACTTAAGGGTT